>JASHQV010000012.1 GCA_030038955.1 Solirubrobacteraceae bacterium | reverse complement strand
CGGCGCCGGTGGAACCTGGGGTGGCAAGCCCGGAGGACCGAGCACCGGCATCGAGGTCGTCCCCGACGGCGTGGCACGCGTGGCGCTGCTGAGATCGAGCGCCAGCCACCGGCCGTTCGCCGTCGCCAGCGTCCACGGCAACGTCGCGGCAGTCGAGTATCGCGGGATCGAAGGCGACCCGTTCAGGCACATGATCTGGTACGGCTCGCGTGGACACGTGATCAAGCGGATCCGCCTCACGCGTGCGCGCCGGCACTCGAGCCCGGCGCGCAGCAGCTCGGCAGCGCGGCTGCTCACGGCGCTGGTCAAGCACTTCGCGATCTTCCGACGCGCACAGCCTCCACTCCCCCACGCCGCGGCCGTGCAAGCTCGCGACCCGGATCGGGCGTTCAGCGAGCCCGTGCTTGCCTGGCGCTACGTACCGATCAGCCGGACGTTCGGCGTGTGGGTCACGGTCGGATCGTCGGGCGCGTGCCTGGACTGGCAGCTGGCGGCCAGCGCCGCCCCACAGACCGACGCGGGCGTCTGTGACAGCTCCGCGAGCAGGATCGACGTGGGCGGGATGTTCGGCGAGGCGACGACCCTGCCTGGCCATCTCGGCCGGATGTTGGTCGCGTTGGTCCCCGACGGCACCAGATCGGTACGGATCACGCTGACGAATGGACGAGTCGTGACGCCGACGCCGCAGCACAACATCGTCGCGATCCGGGAGCCGGCCGGCGCAGGCAGGCCGTTCGCGGAGCTGCAGATCGAATCCGTCTCCGGTCACGTGACGAGCTTCTGCCGGAGCTGCCGGAAGCACCGACCGCCACTGGACGGTTGATCGACGGACGGCTTGCAAGCCATCGAGGGCCGGGTATAGTGACCGCGGCATGGCAGGGCACCGGTTGATCGCACGGGCCGGAATCGTCGCAGCAGTGGTCGCAGCGCCGCTGCTGGCGCTGGTCTGGACGGCGTCGGCGGCCACCGGCTACTCGGTGCAGTACTGCGCGCAGATCCCGATCGTCCACGGAACGCCGCCGTGGGGCTTCCACACGGGTCCGGCGATCACCGGCGCGACCGGCAGCTACGCGCGGGGGCACGGCGACATCAACCTGGCCCGCAACACCGTGTCGGGGATCCTCTGCCAGGTCAACCGCTTCCGGCACGAGCCCGACAAGCTGATCATCATGACGGTCGAGCACCACCTCGTCTACCACTCGCACTACGCGAGGATGTGGGGCGTGCCCGGCAACATCATGAAGATCCGCGTGCGCGTGAAGAGCAGCACCGACGCGCGGTGCAAGGTCGGCACGATCGGCCGCGTGACGCTGTTCGCCAGCTACAACGGCGTGCGCAGCGACAGCGTCAAGTTCAAGTTCCCGGCCGCCTGCAAGGATCACGACCACCTGTACCACGGGCCGCAGGTCAACAACCAGGTCCCGCCGCGGTAGCGCCCGCCGCAAGACGCGGCTTGCGCACCCGCAGCCCGCTCGAGCGAACGTCGGCGTTTACTGGCGCGCTGGGTCGCCGCATGTGCAAGAGTTCCGCGCCGTGCGGAGAGGCGCCAGCCGCTGCAGAGTAGACGGACGGCCGCGAGCCGAAGCCACGACCCTGCTGCGAACGGCGCTGACGCTGACCGCGCTAGCGCTGCTGATCCCGGCGCAGGCAGCGGCGGCCGCCGGCTTCAGCGCCCACGGCAGCGCCGAGCAGGTATACGTCACCGGCCTCAAGTCGCACGCCCGCATGTCGCTGCTGAACGCCGGCGGGCGTGTCGTTCAGACGAAGCAAGCGGACTCGCTCGGCGGCCTCCTGTTCAGCAACGTCAAGCCGGGCAAGGGCTACCGGGTGAAGCTCGACCCGCGCGGGCGCAGGTCCGCGGCGATCACGGTCCACTCGGACGCCGCCAAGCCGTGGGACCCGAGCATCTACGACCAGAGGATCAGCGACAACGGCTACCAGTACCTGACGACGCGAGACGGCACCAAGCTGGCGATCTACGTGCATCCGCCGACGAGCCCGGCGGGCGAGCCGGGGCTGCCGTCGAGCCTGCCGGTGCCGTCGCTCCCCGGCGACGACTACTCGCCTCCCTACCCGACGCTGATCGAGTACTCCGGATACGGCTACGCCGATCCCTCGGGGCCCGAGAACGGCATCGCCGTGCTGGCGAACCTGATGGGGTTCGCGGTGGTCGACGTGAACATGCGCGGCACGGGCTGCTCGGGCGGCGCCTTCAACTTCTTCGAGCCGCTCCAGGACCTCGACGCGTACGACGTGATCGAGACGATCGCGCACCAGTCGTGGGTGCTCGACCACAAGGTCGGGATGATGGGGATCTCCTACGGGGCGATCAGCCAGCTGTTCGCCGCCCAGCTCGACCCGCCGGCGCTGGAGGCGATCGCGCCGCTGTCGACGATCGACGCGACCGCCACCACCCTGTATCCGGGCGGCATCCTCAACACCGGCTTCGCGGTCGCATGGGCCGACCAGCGCCAGTACGACGCCGAGCCGGCCGGCCCCCACAGCGGCCAGTCGTGGGCATATCAGCGGATCGAGGGCGGCGATCGGACGTGCAAGGCAAACCAGGTCCTGCACGGCGAGGCGACGAACCTCAGCGCCGAGATCCGCGCCAACGCCCACTACCGGCCGAAGACCGCCGACCCGCTCGATCCGATCACGTTCGTGCACAAGATCGACGTGCCGGTGTTCATGGCCTGCCAATGGGAGGACGAGCAGACCGGCGGCCACTGCCCGGACCTGGTCCAGCACTTCACCGGAACCAAGCAGAAGTGGTTCACGTTCACCAATGGCGCCCACATCGACTCTCTGGACCCGTACACATACGACCACTGGTACGACTTCCTCGAGCTGTTCGTGGCCCACCAGGCGCCGATGATCAACAGCGCGGTGACGCGAGCGGCGGCGCCGATCATCTACCAGTCCGCCCTCGGCGTGCCCGACAGCGACATCATCACGCTGCCGACCGACCCGATCCAGGAGACGCCGCTGTACTCGCAGGCGCTGAGCGAGTTCGAGCAGCTACCCGAGGTGACCGTCCTGTTCGACAACGGCGCGGGCAAGTCGCCGGCCGGCGCCACCCAGGCCGCCGGCAACCCCTACCCGGCGTTCGAGCAAGGGTTCTCGACGCTGCCCGTGCCCGGCACCAAGGCCGAGCTCTGGTACCTGGGCGCGAACGGCACGCTCGGCGCGGCGCCGCCGAAGCGCGAGGTCGTCAACTGGTATGAGTCGAACGCGAAGGCGCTGCCGCTGACCGACTTCGGCTCGAACACGGAAAGCGGCGGCCTGTGGGGCGACGCCTCGCAGTGGGACTGGAAGTGGAAGCAGAATCCAGCTGGGACCGCCGTCTCCTACATCTCCCCGCCGCTGCAGGCGAACACGACCGTGATCGGCGCCGGCGCGGTGCACCTGTGGATTCGCGCGTCGAAGCCGGACGTGGACCTGCTGGCGACCGTCAGCGAGGTGCGCCCGGACGGGTACGAGACGTTCGTCCAGAACGGCTACCTGCGAGCCAACGAGCGCAAGCTGGCGAGCGGTACCGACAACCTGCTGCGACAGCGCAGCACGCTGCTGCAGCCGGTCCTCAGCGAGCGCGCCTCCGCCGTCCGCCCAGTGCCGAAGCACCGGTTCGTCGAGGTCGTGATCCCGCTGTACTACGAGGGGCACGTGTACCGCGCGGGCTCGAGGATTCGGGTGACGATCTCGGCGCCCAACGGCACCCAGCCGGTGTGGTCGTTCAGCAAGGCCGAGCCGAAGGGCACCGCCCGCGTGTCGGTCGCGTTCTCGCGGCGGATGCCGTCGAGCCTGGTGCTGCCGGTCGTGCCGGGCGTCAGCGTGCCAACCGGCTACCCGCCGTGCCCGAGCCTGCGCAACGAGCCGTGCCGGCGCTACGTGCCGTTCAAGAACCGCTGAGCGCACGCGCGCACGTAGACTGACCGCCTCACCGTGGCCGACTCGTTTCCCCGCCAGAAGGCGCGCACGCGCAACTTCACGCTGGGCGCCCCCCGGAGCTTCCAGATCGCCGCGGACGGCAGCCGCGTCACGTTCCTGCGCGCTCCCGCCGGCGACGACCCGAGCACGGCGCTGTGGGCGTTCGACGTTGCCGAGCAGCGCGAGCGGCTGGTCGTCGATCCTAGGGGGCTGATCGGCAGGGAGGCCGATCAGCCCCTCCCTCAAGAGGAGCGGGCCCGCCGCGAGCGGGCCCGGGAGACCGCCGAGGGGATCGTCAGCTACGCGATCGACCGGGATGCCCGCGTGGCGGCCGTGGCGCTGGACGGTCGCCTGTTCGTCGCCGACCTCGTGCGCGGCGGCGCGCGCGAGCTGCCCACCCCGAGGCCGGTGTTCGACCCACGCCCCGACCCGTCGGGACGCCGCGTCGCATTCGTGCTCGAGCGGGCGCTGCACGTGATCGGGCTCGAAGGCGGCGCTGTCAGCCAGCTCGCGGGAGAGCCGGACCCGCTGGTCAGCTGGGGACTCGCCGAGTTCGTCGCCGCCGAGGAGATGGCTCGGCACCGTGGCTACTGGTGGTCGCCGGCCGGCGACGCCTTGCTGACCACCCGCGTCGACGAGTCGCCGGTGCAGGAGCTGTGGATCGCCGCGCCCGCGGAGCCCGAGTCACCGGCGCGAGCGGTGCGCTACCCACCAGCCGGGACCGCCAACGCGCTCGTCGAGGTGCACGTGGTCGACCTCGAGTCCGGCTCACGCACGCCGGTCAGCTGGGATCAGCAGGCGTTCCCATACCTGGCTGCCGCGCACTGGGACGAGCGCGGACCCCTGATCGCTGTCCAGAGCCGGGACCAGCGCCGGCTGCTGACGCTCGCGGTCGACCCCACGAGCGGGCACACCTCGACGCTCGCCGAGCA
>JASHQV010000072.1 GCA_030038955.1 Solirubrobacteraceae bacterium | reverse complement strand
CTGGCTGGCGAGCGTCGAGAAGTGGGATCAGGACATCGGAGAGCATGTCGCCGGCGAGCAGTACGCCACGGTCCGCGAGGAGGACCGCGGCGTGGCCAACGGCATGCGCCTGATGCTCGAGGATCTCGCCCGGCACGGGCCCGCCGCCCGCGGGCAGCGGGGTAACGATCGCGATCAGCTCGAGAGGGATCCCCTCGAGAGGGATCAGCTCGAGAGGGATCCCCGATGCGCTCTCCGTCGCCATCGCCTGCGCACGCTCTCGGGCTTCACTGGCAGCGTTGGCGTCGGCAGCGGTGGCGTAGCGCGGCACGTCGCCGAACCGGGCATGCCAGAGCAGGTGATCCCAGTGGGGATGGGTGGAGAGCCCAGCGGGCCCCGGCGACTCACCGAGGCCGTGCGCTGCCGGTCAGCGCCGCTGCTGCAGCCTCAGCCAGGTGAGGCGTCTCGGTCAGCTGCCGCCCGCATGGCTTCGGCGACGACGGGCTTTTGGTCCGCATCGGCGCCGGGCGGATAGGCCAGGCGCCGCCCGGCGAGGACGACGAGCGTCGCGCCTGTTTCGGGGTACTCGACGACGTCAGGGCTGTTGGTGGTCGAGACGACGAGATAGCGAACGGGCGCGTCAGAGCGGTTGACCAGGCTATGGGCACCTGCCTGGCCCCGAGGGAACGCGACCACCGCGCCGGCCGGGAGGAGCTGCGTCCCGTCCGGACCATGCAGCGAGAGGGTCCCGGAGAGGACGAGCAGTAGCTCCTCGTTGGCGTGGTGAACGTGCAACGGTGAGCCGACGGCGCCCGGGTCGAGCTCGTAGACATTCGCGGCAAGCTCCCGGGCCCCTGCCTGAGCGCCCACAGGAGCGACGTGGCGACCGGCGTATCTGTCCGCCTGCCAGCTTGGCTGCTTGAAGTCAATGGCCATCGGACGACCGTAGCCGATCTCGTTGACGCTCTCGGTGGTACGAGGTGCGCACAGGCGAGCCTCACCGTCTCCTGGAGCGACCACGCCGACAGAGTCAAGGGCCATATGCGCGGGTCGAGAGAGCAGCACCCGATAGCGCGTCCGCGGTCGGCGTGGTTCTTCACGGAGTGGTTGAGCTCGAGACGGTTGAACACAATTTGGGATGCCCAATCAGTGACCGCGGCCAGGTCACCGTGTCAAGTGCCATCGAAAAATGTCGGGTTGATCGCCATTCAAAATGTCGGTTGGCGGGGACGTTTGAGGTGATCTGACGCGCTCGGTGGGCATGCGGGGAGCGCGGCGCAACTGACTTCAGCGATCGCGTCTCTCGCTCGCACCCGTGTCGCGTGCGATGACGGTGTGGCAAGATCTTGCCGGGTGCGGCGCATCGGACTGCTTGGTGGAATGAGCTGGGAATCCACCGCCGTGTACTATCGGCTGGTCAACGAGCTGGTCCGTCAGCAGCTCGGCGGGCTCCACTCCGCGGACTGCGTCGTGCGGTCGGTCGATTTCGCGCAGATCGAGGATTTGCAACGAGAAGGATCCTGGGATCTCGCTGGCAAGCAGTTAGCCGAAGAGACACGCGGGCTGGTGGCCGCCGGCGCTGAGCTGATCGTGTTGTGTACGAACACCATGCACAAGCTCGCGGGTGAGATCGAGGCTGCCAGCTCAGCCGAGTTCGTTCACATCGCGGACGCAACAGCCGAGCGCATCCGCCGTGAGCGGCGGCGACGAGTCGGCTTGCTGGGGACTGCCTACACGATGGAGCAAGACTTCTACGTAGGACGCCTCAGGGATCGATACGGTCTCGACGTGCTCGTGCCCGACGCACCGGACCGTCAGATCGTGCACGACATCATCTATGACGAGTTGTGTGTGGGCATCACCACCGAGCGATCGCGAACCGCCTACCGCACCGTCATCGATCGCCTGGAGGCACGCGGTGCCGAGGCGATCATCCTTGGATGCACCGAGATCGGGCTGCTCGTCGGTGCCGGCGACGCAACAGTCCCCGTCTTCGACACAACCGAGATGCACGCCCAAGCGGCCGTCACACGAGCACTCGGCCTGCCCGCAGGCTGAGGCGAACAGACACCGCCGCCGCTCTGTCGCCACCTCAAGCAGCTTGACGTCGACTGCCGCCTACGATGTGGACGGCGAGACTTCGGTCGACCAGGTCGACGTCGTCCCAGCGGAGCGCCAGCAGCTCCTCGAGCAGCAGCGCGGCCTCGCGCTCAGCGTCAAACACGGTCGCGGAACTGCTGTTGTCCAAAGGACGGTGCCCGCGCCGGCGACACGAGCCAGCGCTAGCTTCTTGCCTGGCGCTGAACGCCGACGCTCACCGCGGGATCAGCGTGAGCACCACCCAACCGAGGCCGACGGTGGCGACCAGTCCGACCACCAGGGCGGCCGCCACGCGCTCGCCCGTGCGCAAGTGATGGGGGCGTGGGAGCGTGGTCCACGCGAGTGCAACGAGGAAGCCGACCACGATCGGCAACAGCAGTGCATTGAGGATCTCGACGTCGACCGCGACGCGAACCAGCGAGTGGCTCGCCAGCACCATCGCCGCGCCCACGATCACGCAGACCGTGTAGATGCCGTAGAAGAAAGGCGCCCGGCGGGGATCGTCATTCAGGCTTCGGCGTGAGCCACAAGCCTCCGCGACCGCCCATGAGGCAGCGAGCGACACCACCAAGCCGGCCAGGAGCGCGGCGCCAGCGATCCCGAGCGCCAGCGTGAGATGACTCGCTGAGGCACCGAGGTACGGGCTGAGCGCGGCCGCGATCTCACCGATCGAGGTGAGCGAGGATCGGTGATGGCCCGCCAAGGTGGTGGCCGTGACGATCAGGACAGCGGCCATCACGACCTGCGTGAGCACGGCGCCCACGCCGGTGTCGATCCGTGCGAGGCGGATCTGGCGCTCGCGCAGTCCCTTGTCGACGACTGCTCCCTGTTGGTAGAAGATCATCCAGGGCATCACGACCGCACCGAGGTTCGCGGCCACCAGCGTCAGGTAGCTGCGGTTGCCCAGCGGCTGGTGGGACCAAGGCGAGGTGGCGACCGAGCCGATCCGCGGATGGGCGAGCAGCGCAGCGACGAGAAAAGCGACCTCGAACGATCCAAGAGCTAGGCCGATCAGCTCGACCCGCCGGTAGCTGCCGCTGACGACGACCGCGAGCAGGAACGCGGCGGCGAGCGGGACAGTGATCGACGGGGCGAGACCGACGAAGCCGCCGACCGCGGCGATGCCCGCAAACTCGGTGATCAATGCCCCGGTGGCACTGATCAGCAGCGTGCCCACCGATAGCGCCGCCCACCGCGGGCCGAAGCGCTCGCGGATCGCTTGCGCGTGCCCTTTACCGGTTGTGGCGCCGAGGCGGACGGTGAGCTCCATGACGACATACAGGACGGGGATCAGCAGCAGCTCGAGCGGCAGCAGGCGATAGCCCCAGCTGGCGCCGGATTGCGCAGCCGTCACGATGCTGCCGGCGTCGGTGTCGGCCAGCATCACCATCAGGCCGGGACCGATCACCCACAGGGACTGGGCCAGACCGAAGCGCTGCCGACGGGCCTGAGCTGCGGCTGCGGTCGCGGACATCGTGCCTGTCAGGGCCGATCTCGATCCGGTCGCGTATCGGACGTTGCGGGCGTCGCTGGCGGCAGCGGATCGGGCTCCCCGGCGCTGGTGACGCCGTCCTTGAACGCCCGAATCCCACTGCCGAGCGATCGCCCGAGCTCGGGCAGGCGCTTGGGGCCGAACACCAGCAGCAGCACCACGACGACGATCACGATGTGCAACGGGTTGTCCAGTCCAGCGATCACGCGAGAGATCGTTGCGGGCTCCGTCAACGTCCGGCATCCGTTGCGAGCCGCGACATACATGCGTGGTTTTCCTCACAGTGATGTGGTAAAGGCGGGTCGCGCCGCCTGTCCCGCGGGCGGAAGCTCCGCGTATGAGCGCAGCAAACGATTCCCGCGTCGACGATCCGGAGCCGCACCCGGTTGACCTGCTGCGACGGGTGCGGGCGGCGGTGGCCGGAGTGCGTGACCCGGAGATCGGCGCGACGCTCGGCGACCTTGGCATGGTGCGCGCGGTCGGGCTCGACGGTGACACCGCGAAGATCGAGATTGCGCTGACGGTGCCCGGCTGCCCGATGAAGGAGCGGATCGCCAAGGATGTGGCCGCGGCGCTTGGCGGGCTGGACGGGATCGCCAATGCGGAGGTTCGCTTCGAGGCGATGGGCTCCGCCCAGCGCAGCGCGCTGGCGTCGCGCCTGCGCAACGAACCCGGCGTCGAGCGTTACTTCACGGACGGCAAGACCGCCGTAATCGCGGTTGCCTCCGGCAAGGGCGGCGTGGGGAAGTCGACGGTCACGGTGAACCTCGCATGCGCGATGGCCGCTGCCGGCAAGCGAGTCGGCCTGCTGGACGCTGACGTCTGGGGATTCTCGATTCCGAGGATGCTCGGGGTCTCGACCGATCCGGTCGCGTTCGACGGTCTCTTGTTCCCCGCCCAAGCGCACGGGGTGAAGGTGGTCTCGGTTGGCTTGTTCGTGGCGCCGGAAACGCCGGTGAGCTGGCGCGGGCCGCTGCTGCACAAGACGATGCGGCAGTTCCTCGGCGAGGTCTACTGGGACGAGCTCGACGTGCTGCTCTGCGACCTTCCGCCGGGCACAGGCGACATACCGCTGTCGCTCGCGGGGATGCTACCCGACGCGTGCGCGGTGATTGTGACGACTCCACAGGAAGCCGCTCGGACGGTCGCGCAGCGAGCCGGCACGATGGCGGAACGGGCGCAGCTGCGCGTCGCCGGCGTGATCGAGAACATGGCTTCGTTCGCCTGTCCGTGCTGCGGGGCGCAGACCGAGATCTTCGGCGCCGGAGGAGGCGAGCAGCTGGCGAGCGCGCTCGGTGTTCCGCTGCTTGCGCGCGTCCCGATCGCAGTCCCATTGCGGATCGGGGGCGATCAGGGCGTTCCCGTGGTGCTCTCCGATCCGGAGTCGGCGGTCGCGGTCGCCCTGCGCAGCGCCGCGGAACGGTTGCTGGAGCTCGCAGCGCCGTCGGCGCGGCAATCAACACACCTCGCCGCAGAGAGGAGCGTGGCGACATGAGAACGGTAACGAGGCGCCGGTTCGTCCAGGGAGCCGCGGGCGCGGCCGGAACGCTCACCGTCGGTGGCGGGCTGCGGTTCTTCACCGACACCCCTGACGCGAGTGCCGGTGTCGTGGCGGGCACGCCTGTCACCTTCAGGACCGGCCATTCCAACAACTGCGATGGCGCCTGTGGCCATCTGATCACCGTGGTCGACGGCAAGGTTCGTCAGATCCAGGGCGCGCCGTGGGGCGCCAAGACGATCTCCGGCGCTCCCGCCCCGGCGTTCCATCCGCGCTGTTGCCTGCGGGGGATCTCGCAGGTGCAGAACACGTACAGCCCAGACCGCTTGAGGTATCCCTACCAGCGCGTCGGCGAGCGCGGCGAGGGGCGCTGGCGCCGGATCAGCTGGGATGACGCGACGTCGATCATTGCCGAGAACTTCGAACGCGTACAGACGAAGTACGGAAAGAAGTCAGTCTGGATCGCTCCCTACACGGGCTCGCTCTCGATCCTCGAAGGCGTGGATGGCGCGAGCTTCCGCTTCGCCAGCGTGATCGGCGCCTCGGCGGGCGACTTCGAGGGCGACAGCGAGGGCGACGCGTCGACGCCGGCCGGCTGGAACTACGTGCTCGCCGACCCCGACCTCACCGGCGGCGGAATCTTCGACGGGCACGAGATGACCGACTTCCTCAACGCGAAGGCGATCGTACTGTGGGCGAACAACGTCGCCGAGACGTCGTTGCCCGACTGGCGGATCATCGCCGATGCGCAGAAGCAGGGAGTTCCCGTCGTCTCGGTCGACCCCCGGTTCACGCCGACGTCCGCGAAGGCCGACATCTGGGTGCCGATCCGTCCCGGATCGGACTCGGCGCTGATGGATGCGGTCATGAACCACGCGCTCGCGCACAAGCTGTACGACGCGGAGTACCTCAAGAGATACACGGTCGCGCCGTTCCTCGTCGATCCCGCTACGAAGCTGTTCGTGCGCAGCGGCGGGTCGTACATCGTGGTCGACGCCGCCGACGGGCAGCTGAAGCCGATCCAGCGGGCCGAGGACCCAGACCTGTATGGCGAGCACAACGGCGCCAAGTCGGCGCTGACGCTGCTGACGGAGGAGATGGCGCCCTACACGCCGCAGCGGGTCGCGGGCATGACCGATCTGGAGCCGAGTCAGATCCTCCAGCTCGCCGAGCTGTGGACCCACAAGCGCCCGCTCGCCGTCCGCTGTGGCTTCGGGCTGTCGCACTGGTATCGCGGCGACCTGTCGATGCAGGCGCTCGTCACGTTGCAAGCGCTGATGGGAAACATCGGCGTGCATGGTGGCGGGATCACGACATTCGCCGGCGGTCTGACGACCACCGCGTTTGACTTCGCCCACTTCTGGCAGCCGCCCGGCACCGAGCTGTTCACGCTGCTCGAACCGATGCAGGCGTGCAACGCGATGCTCGAGGGCGATCCATATCCGGTGCGAGCGGCGTGGTTCATGGTCGACAACTTCGCCCAGCAGATGTCCGATCGCAACAAGACTGTACGAGCCTTGAAGTCGCTCGACTTCATCGTCACCTCCGACTATGTGATGTCCGCCACCGCGGATCTGTCGGACATCGTGCTGCCGGCGTGTACCTATCTGGAGAAGACCGACCTGCTGTCCTCCAACAACTACTACCTGCAGTACATGCCGAAGGTAATCGAGCCACTGTGGGAGTCAAAGTCCGATCTCGATGCGCTGTCGATGGTGGCGACCAAGATGGGGCACGGGAAGTACTTCGACAAGACTCCGGACGAGTACATCACCGAGATCCTCCACATCGGCCAGTCAAGTGCGGACCCGACCGTCAAGGGGCTCACCTGGAGTCAGCTGCGCAACGGTGCTCCGCACCTCAACACGGTCACGGTGCCCTACGTGGCGTTCTATGACAAGCAGTTCCCCACGAAGTCCGGACGGATCGAGTTCTACGTGGAGCGGATGATCCCGTTCGACCAGCAGCTTCCCGGCTTCAAGGAGCCAATCGAGGCGACGCCGACCAACCCGCTGTTCAAGAAGTACCCGCTGATCTTCCTGTCGACCCACACGCGATTCCGCACCCACTCGCAATACGTGAACCTGCCGTGGCTGAAAGAGATCAACAACAACGGCGAGGGTTTCCTGGAGATCAATCCAAGCGATGCCGTCACTCGTGGGATCACCACTGGGGACGTGGTGAAGATATTCAACGATCGTGGCTACTTCAAGGTCAGGGCCCGATTGACCGAGGGCATCAAACCAGGGGTGGTCAATTGCTACCAGGGCGGCTGGGACACGGTCCGCGTCAAGCACTACATCGAGGGTCATCCAAACAACCTGACACACCAGATCGCCAACCCTGCTCAGGCGGTGATCCCGAACTTCAAGTCGAACGCGGCCTA
>JASHQV010000071.1 GCA_030038955.1 Solirubrobacteraceae bacterium | reverse complement strand
CGCCGGGATCGATGTCCGTGGCATCGTGGAGAGCTGATCAACACCCGGGGTATACTCGCTGCCTCGCGCGGCTGTAGCTCAGTTGGCTAGAGCGTCTGCTTGCCATGCAGAAGGTCGAGGGTTCGAGTCCCTTCAGCCGCTCTCACAAAAGCCCCGTCACGCGGGGTTTTCTTTGTCGGGCCCAAAGGACCGGATGCCGCCGCCGCGATTGGGCATCAGACACGGTGTCTGCCGGTTTCTCGCCTGGGCTGTTGCTCAAGCCAGACACGGCACGTTGATCGACGGCCTACCGCACTGTCGGTGCTGCCGGCAAGCGGCGGCATCCGCGGATGGCTCGATTACCGCTAACTGGGTCGCGCGGGCTCGTTGTCGCTTTCGCGGACCCAGCTGGGAGCGGTCACCGTGCGATTCAGCCGTCGAGCGGCAGAGCGGGCATCTCAACCAGCCCACGGCGTCTGCGCGGCGTCTGGTTAGTCGTCGCGTGCGGTAGCGTCCGGCACGCGGCGTCGTTGCACCGAGTTGGGCTGGCGCATCCTCGGGTGCGCTGCCTCTCCGGGGTTACCCCGGGGACAGCCAGTTACGTGGTTCAGTGCATCGCGTGCCCCACGGTGCATCCTTCGGAGGCACTTCCGGG
This sequence comes from Solirubrobacteraceae bacterium, assembly GCA_030038955.1. Lineage (GTDB taxonomy): Bacteria > Actinomycetota > Thermoleophilia > Solirubrobacterales > Solirubrobacteraceae > Palsa-465. Next base: position 3,996 of record JASHQV010000071.1, on the reverse strand, counting down.
CACGCGCGACAGGAGCAGTCGGCGCGCGGCGCCGCGATCATTGCTTGCGTGTATGGCCCTGCCGAGCGCGCCGCGGTAGCGGATGAACTAGCCGACGCGTTCCTCGCGGCGCCTTGGAAGGTTGATCTGATCGCCGAGAGCGGCGCTGGTTGTTTGGACCGGTGGCCGAGTTGGATGACCGCTCTGGCGATGCGCGTGGTGGCCGTTTACCCGACGGCACCGATCGATCGCCGCGGCGAGCTGTTCGGGCTGATCGATGCCTTTCTCGCCGAACGTCGCGTTGAGGTCGGTGAGAGCGAACCGCCTCGGGTTCTGCGGCTGCTGGGCGATCGGGGGGGCGGCTCACGACCTGAGGGCGCACGGCGGGAGTTGCGACGCGGGTGGGCGGTCACAGAGATCGCATCGGTGCCGAATCTTGCCGACCGACTGGAGTTGAGCGATGGTCAGCTCGCGTGGCTGGCGGATGTTCGCGGCCTCGAGCGCACCGTAAGCCGTGAGCAGCTTCGCAACTACCGCTACCACGCGCTCGCCAGGCCGGAAGGTGTACCGAGGGTCATCGAGGCACCGAAGGCACGGCTGAAGGAGATCCAGCGATGGATTCTGCGTGAGGTCCTCGACCATGTCCCGCCACATGAGTCCGCGCACGGGTTCACGCGGGACCGCTCGGCGATCACCCACGCGCGACTGCATGTCGGGCAGACTGCGATTCTGCGGCTTGACCTCAAGGACTTCTTCGCCTCGGTCGCCGCCGGCCGCGTGTACGGCATCTTTCGAACGATCGGATACCCCGCGGCCGTCTGTCACGTGCTCACCGGCCTGACCACGAACGCGGTCCCCCTATCCGTGTGGCAGGCGATCGCGAGCACTGCCCCGGGACACGCTGTCGAGGACCGGTTCTGGCTGGGCCGGCAGCTGGCAACACCCCATCTACCACAGGGCGCACCGACCTCGCCGGCGCTCGCCAACCTCGCTGCGTTCAGACTGGACCGACGACTCTCCGGCCTCGCACTGGCATCAGGGCTCCGCTACTCACGCTACGCCGACGACCTCACCTTTTCCGGATCGGCAAAGCTGCACCGCCGACGCATCCGACTTGAATCGATCGTGGCCGAGATCATCGGCGCAGAGGGGTTCCAGACCAACGAGGCCAAGTCCGTGATTCAAAGCGCGAGCGGCCGCCAAACCGTATGTGGCGTGGTCGTGAACGTTCATCCCAATCTGCGCCGCACCGAGTACGACCGGCTCAAAGCGATACTTCACAACGCTGCCGCTGACGGTCCAGCTAGCCAAGACCATGCGGGATTTAGCGACTTCGAAGCGCATCTTCGTGGCCGTATCTCCTGGGTTGAATCACTCAACCCCACACACGGCCGCAAGCTCCGCGAAAAGCTGGAGGAAATTGACTGGCTTTGAGCCGCCGTGGAGCGAAAGGGTCTTGGCGCGATCCGCGCGAGAAATCAGATGCTCGCGCAACGGCCCTCGACGCTGATCTCGTGCCGCATCAGATGGGCGCCAAGCTCGCCGCATCTGCGGCCGCCGTCAGCAAGCGAGCTGCGATGGGGCATGATCGCGGGCTCGACAGGTGGGAGACCAAGCATTCGACGTGGCCGACCACGCGAGCCTCCCCGTCGCCGGCGATCGCCCGCTGAACTGGACCAGCCTGGACGTGGCCGAGTTGATGCCAGCCGGGGCAACGTGCCATCATCTCCGTCCCGACCTCCTGCGACGATCGATCCGGAGCGACGGTCCGATGCTGTGGGAAAGGGTGATCGTCAGGTGAGCCATGTCCAATAATCTGGTTGAGCTGGTTCGCCGGCGTCATGCGGTGGACATGCCAACGGCATTGGATGTGCTCAAGGCTGCGGTCGACGATCACGGGGAGGTGACCGACGACGATCGCCGCCGCGCGGCGGAGGCCTCGGGTTTGCCGGAGGCGGCCGTGTACGGCGTCTCCAGCTTCTACGACGACCTGCTCCAGCCCCGTGGCAAGCGCCATCTGCGCGTCTGCACCGGCACCGCGTGCTTCGCGGCAACCGGCAACGCCCACGTCGAGCAACTCGAGCGCGAGCTGTCGCTGACCCTCGGCAGCCGCAGCGCCGACGGCTCGCTGTCACTGGGCGAGACCGTGTGCCTGGGCTTCTGCCACTCCTCGCCAGCGGTGCGTGACGGCGACGTCATCGACGCCGGCGACGGGGCGATCGAGCGCGTGTTGACCGGCGCTGCCCGCCCGGCGGCTGAGCCCGAGTGGCGCAGCGTGCTGGAACAGCCGGTGCTCACGTGCCGCGGCGAGTGGGCCGGGCTGCGTCGTGCGCTGGCCGAGCTGACGCCCGCCGAGCTGCTCGCTGAGGTGGTGGCCGCAGACATCCGCGGTCGCGGCGGCGCCGGCTTTCCGGCTGGGCAGAAGTGGCGCTTCACGGCCGCCGCGGGCGGCGACGAGAAGTTCATCGTTGCCAACGGCGACGAGGGCGATCCCGGCTCGTACATCGACAAGCAGCTGATGGAGCAGAGCCCCGAGCGCGTGTTAGAGGGCATGGTGCTGGCGGGCTACGCGACGGGTGCCACGCACGGCTTCGTGCTAACCCGCTCCGAGTATCCGCGCTCCAAGCCCGCGCTCGACGAGGCGGCGGCGGCGGCGCGCGCGGCTGGATGGCTGGGTGAGGACATCGCCGGCTCTGGGTTCGACTTCGACGTGAGCGTGCTCGAGAACGCGGGCTCGTACGTGGTGGGCGAGGAGACCGCGCTGCTGGCGTGCATCGAGGGGCTCCGCGGAACCGTCTCGGCGCGGCCGCCGTACCCCGCTGTGCGGGGGCTGTACGGCCGGCCGACCGTGGTCAACAACATCGAGACGCTGGCCAACGTGCCGTTCGTCGCGCTGCACGGCGCGAACGCCTATCGGGCGCTCAGCCCCGGCGCGACGCCGGGCTCGAAGCTCGTCTGCTTCAACGAGCGGTTCGCGCGGCCGGGGGTGTGCGAGGTGCGGTTCGGTACGCCGGTGCGGGAGCTGTGCGAGCAGGTCGCCGGCGGCATGGTCGACGGCCACGAGCTCAAGGCGGTGCAGATCGGCGGTCCGCTGGGCGGCATCCTACCCGCTGCGCTCCTGGACACGCCATTCGACTTCGAGCCGCTCGTGGCTGAGGGGTGCATGGTCGGCCACGGCGGCATCGTGGGCTTCGATGAGCGCACGGACATGCGCGCGCTCGCGCGCCATCTGCTGCGCTTCGGCGCGCACGAGAGCTGTGGCAAGTGCTTCCCCTGCCGGATCGGCCTGCAGCGCGCCTACGAGGAGTTCAGCGCTGACGCGCCCGTGAACCGTGCGCGGCTGGAGGACCTGCTCGAGGTGCTCGAGCTCGGCAGCCTGTGCGCCCACGGAGGCGGCCTGCCCGCGCCGATGCGCAGCTTGCTGAAGCACTTCCCGGACGAGCTGGGGCTGGCGTGATGGCGGCCGGCTCGAACGGCTCCGGAGTGGCAACGATGCACGTCGCGGTCGACGGCCGCGAGGTCGAGGTCGAGCCCGGGACGACCGTGCTCGCCGCGATCGAGGCCGCCGGCGGCTCGGTGCCCACGCTGTGCTACGACCCGCGGCAGGCACCGTTCGGCGCCTGCCGGGTGTGCCTGGTCGGGCTGGAGGGCGCGCCGGGGCCGATTCCCGCGTGCACGACCCCGTGCCAGGCGGGCATGCGGATCGACACGCGCGAGGCGACCGCGCGCCGCGTGGCGACCGCGGTCGTCGAGCTCGTGCTCTCGGAGTTGCCGGCAGCGCCTGCCGAGCACACGGAACTGGCCGCGGTGGCGCGCGAGCTCGGGGTTACCGGGACCCGTTGGCCGGGTGCGGTCCACGAGACGGCGCACGATGACCGCCATCCGTACCTGTCGCTACATCACGAGCTGTGCATCTCGTGTGGGCGCTGCGTGCGCGCGTGCGACGAGATCCAGGGAGCGTTCGCGCTCACCGCCACCCGACGCGGCTTCAATGCCAACGTGACCGCCGGCCTCGAC
>JASHQV010000070.1 GCA_030038955.1 Solirubrobacteraceae bacterium | reverse complement strand
GTCGTGTTCGGGGCTGCCTTGGCGGCGCTCGCGCCGGTGCTGTTGGATCCCGTGTTCAACGACTTCACGCCGCTGCCCGAGGGCGACACCCGCAGCGACGTGCTGGCGCTCGCCGCCGACGCTGGTGTCAACGTCGGCGCGATCTACTCGGTCGACGCCAGCCGCCGCACGACCGCGGTCAACGCCTACGTCACCGGCCTCGGACCGAGCAAGCGGGTGGTCCTGTTCGACACGCTGCTGCGCGATTGGAGTCGCCAGGAGGTGCGCGTCGTGGTCGCCCACGAGCTCGCCCACGTGCGCCACCGGGACGTGCTGCGGGGCGTGGCGTTCGCGGCGCTGACGGCGCCGGCCGCGACGCTCGCGGTGCAGCGATTGAGCTGGACGCTAAGCGACCAGCGTGGCACCCCGGAGGCGCTGCCGGCGCTGGCGCTCGCCGCCGGGATCGTCTCGGCGCCGATCGCGTTGCTGTCGGCACGGCTGTCGCGCCAGCTCGAGCGGCGCGCCGACGCCTTCTCGCTGCGGCTGTCGGATGCGCCCGACGCGTTCGTGTCGTTTGAGCACCGGATCGTCGTGCAGAACGTGGCCGACCCGAGCCCGCCCCGGATCGTCAAGCTGCTGGCCACGCACCCGCCAACCGACCAGCGCATCGGCATGGCGATCGCATACCAAAAAGGGCGGCCCACCGGGGCCGCCCATTAAAGAAGAGAGGTCGGGAGGTCGGCTCAGCCCTCGTCGCCGACCACGTCCGAGTCGTCGCCCGTCGCGCGCATGCCGCCGTACTCGGGCAGGTTCTTGATGCTCTCGCGCGCCTGCCACTTCGAGTAGTTGTCCTGCATCGCCTCGATCAGCTCGCGCATGAACTTCGGCGACAGGTTGATCCGCGAGACGACGACGCCGGGCACCTCCTCGTCCTCGATCTCGTGGTCGACGCGCGCGAACGTGACCGTGAACTCGTAGTCTGAATGGCTCACGTTGGCGAAATTCGCGTAGTGGCCCGCCATCTCCTCGGGGGCGAAGTGGATGTTGATGTGGCGCTCTGGCTGCTCAGGTGTCATATCGACTCACGGGTCGGGTGTGATCTCGACTTAGTATTCCCCTTCGTGCGGATCATCGTCGTCGCCGTCGGCCGGCTGCGCCCGCCGTACGCGGACGACGTCCAGCACTACCAGAAGCTACTGGCGCGGCACACGCGACTGGAGCTGGTCGAGGTGCGCGAGCAAGAGCGGGTCGCCCGGCGGCTGCCCGAGGGGGCGTTCACGTCGCTGCTCGAGCTCGGCGGCGAGCGGCTCGACTCGATCGGCTTCAGCCGTTTCCTGGAGGAGCGGCGGATCAGCGGCCGCGATCTGTGCTTCGTGATCGGCGGGCCGTTCGGGCTCGAGCTCGATCAGGTCGACCATCGGCTGTGCCTCGGCAACATGACCCTGCCCCACCAGCTCGCGCGGGTAGTGCTGCTCGAGCAGATCTACCGCGGACACAAGATCCTCGCCGGCGAGCCGTACCACTATTGAGGGCGGACGATACGCTCGGCGGGTGAGCACTGTGCGCTCCTCAGACCCGGTGGCCGAGCTGCGCGCCGCAACCGCCGACGCAGCCGCGGCAGTGAGCGGCGCACCGGCGGCCGGCGGGCTCAGGCTGGAGCGGCCCAAGCACGCTGACCAGGGCGACTACGCCACCAACGCCGCGATGCTGCTGGCGCCGGTGCTGAAGCGGCCCCCGCGGGAGCTCGCCGAGCGGGTTGGCGAGGCGTTGGCCGAGCGCCTGGGTGAGCGCCTCGCGCGCTACGAGATAGCTGGGCCCGGGTTCCTCAACCTGGTGCTGTCAGACGCCTGGCACCGAGAGGCGCTGCGCGCGGTGCTGGATGCCGGCGAGGCGTTCGGAAGCGGCGGCGCGGCCGCCGGCGAGGCGGCTGCGGGCGGGCGGGTGACGGGTGTCGAGCGGATCCTGATCGAGTTCGTCTCAGCCAACCCGACGGGGCCGCTGGTCGCCGCCAGCGGCCGGCATGCGGCCTATGGCGACGCGCTCGCACGGATCCTCGAGTGCCACGGGCACACCGTCGAGCGCGAGTACTACTTCAACGACGCCGGCTCCCAGATCCGCCGGCTCGGCGAGTCGGTCCGGGCGCGAGCGCTGGGTCGCGAGCCGCCGGAGGACGGCTACCAGGGCGAGTACGTGGCCGAGCTCGCGCGGCTCGTGGCCGGCGCTGGCGACGAGACCGTGCCCGTCGACGAGGTCGCGGCCGGCGCGGTCGCAGTGCTGCTGAAGCAGATCAAGGCGACGCTCACGCGCTACGGCGTGCAGTTCGACACCTTCTTCCTCGAGCGCAGCCTCCACGAGGGGTCTCCGAGCGAGCTCGATCGGGCGCTGGAGCTGCTCGAGCACGGCGGCCAGGTGTATCGCTCCGAGGGCGCGCTGTGGCTGCGGACGACCACGTTCGGCGACGACAAGGACCGCGTGCTGCTGCGCAGCAATGGCGAGCCCACGTACTTCGCGGCGGACGTCGCGTACATGCTGAACAAGCGCTCGCGTGGCTGGCAGCGGCAGCTGCTGCCGGTGGGCGCCGACCACCACGGCTACGTCGCCCGCCTGAAGGCCGCGTTTGCCGCGCTCGGTGGCGATCCGGAGCTGCTGGAGCCGCTGATCATCCAGTTCGTGCACCTGGTCGAGGGCGGCGAGCTGTACGCGATGTCGAAGCGGCGCGGCGAGTTCGTGACGCTGGACGAGCTGCTCGACGAGATCGGCGTCGACGCCACGCGCTTCTTCATGCTGCAGCGCTCGCACGATCGCACGCTCGAGCTCGACGTCGCCCTGGCCCGGTCGCAGTCGCAGGACAATCCCGTCTACTACGTGCAGTACGCGCACGCGCGGATCTGCTCGGTGCTGGCGCGGCTCGGAGACGAGCGCGTCGACGCGGCGCTGGCGGCGGAGGCCGACTGGGGCGGGACGAGTGGGCTGCACCCATCCGAGCGGGCGCTGATCCGCAAGCTGGCGGCGCTGCCCGAGGAGATCGCCGAGGCCGCCGAGCGCCGCGCGCCCCACCGGATCGCTGCCTACGCACTCGAGCTCGCCCAGGAGTTCAGCGGCTTCTACCGCGACTGCCGGGTGGTCGGGGCGACGCCGGCCGGGGTCGAGTCATTCCGGGTGGCACTCAGCGTCGCCTCGCAACGGCTGCTGGCGGCGGTGCTCGGGCTGCTAGGGATCAGCGCCCCCGCGTCGATGTAGCTGGTGGTGATGCGACGCACCGGCCGAGAATGGGCAGCGGTCGACGGTGGCCGCGGCTATCGGGGATGAAAGCGACCCAGAGGGTCGTTTTGATCCACCGGCGTCTATTCAGATGAAGCGCGCGAGCTCGTCCCTGACGCGTTCGGCGTCGGCATGGTCGAGCGGCGGCGCCGACTGTGGCTGCTCGGCCGCTGCCCGCCGCGCGCGGGCGCGCCACTTCGGCAACGTGTACAGGAGGCCGGCGACGCCGACCAGGAGGATCGCCGGCGGCAGGATGTAGACGGTCAGGTTGAACCCGTGCGCGGGCGGCTTGGCGAGCACCGCCAGGCCGTACTGGTCGACCATCTGCGTGTGGATCTCGGCGGGCGTCAGTCCCTGAGCGATCAGCCCGGCGAGGAACTGCCGCTCGGATTGCGCCTGCGGCGACTGCGCCAGCTCCAGCGACTCGCGGCAGGAGGTGCACATGTACTGGACCTCGAGCGCAGTCAGCGACGTCTTCGGCTTGGCGGCGAGCGCCGCGGGCACGGCGACGGCCACGAGCAGCAGCACGCCGAGCGTGGCGGCACGACCAAAGCGCAGCAACGGCTGCCGAGTCATGATTGCTCACCCCAGATCTCTGGGAGTGTCTGGCCGATCCACGCGCTGCCGACCTGGGAGCGAACCAGTGTCTGGATGCTGCCGATCTGGGAGCGAATCAGCCCTTCGATGCGGCCGTCGCGGTTGATCACGAACGTCTCCGGCACGCCTGTCGCGCCGAGCGCGCGCACGAAGTTGCCGTTGACGTCCCGCACGACCGGATAGGTCAGGTGGTACTGGCGCATGAACGCCTTCGAGTCGACCGAGTTGTCGAGATAGGTCACGCCCAGCACGGTCCCGTCGTGGCGGCTGAGCAGGTGCTGCGCGCGCTCCAGCAGCGGCGCCTCGGCGGCACACGGCTGGCACCACGAGGCGAACACGTTCAGCAGCACCACCTTGCCACGCAGCATCGCGAGGCTCTCGTCGCCCCTGGCGCTCAGCAGCGGCAGCTTCTCGTGCCGGTTCGGCGCCAGCGGATAGTGGCCCCGGGCTACCTGAGCGTCGATCGAGCTGCTCGTGCTCTGGTCGGCGAGGCCTAACGCCAGCACCAGCAGCAGCCCGACGGCGATGCACGTGATCAACCCGGGCAGCAGAAACCGACGCATCGCCTGCCAAGCGTACCCCTACGCGATTCGCAGATCTCTCACACGACGCGGGCGGCAAGCGCTAGGCTCCCGTGTCGCGGTGGCGTTTTATCTGCTGTTGACCCTTCCGCATTTGTTTGCTCTGTGCGCGCTACTCATCTGGGCGGTGCGCGTGGGCCCGGGTGGGCTCACCGGCGGCGCCGAGGAGGAGTCCGATGGCGGCGGCGGCCAGCAACCCCCGAACGAGCCTCGGCCCGAGCGGCCGAGCGGCGGCCTGCCGCTCGACGGAGGGCCACCCCCTGCCCGGCGCCTGCGCGTCGGCGAGCGCCTCGCCGACCTGCACCCGCCCGTGCCCCGGCGCGATCACGAGCCAGCCCGCGCGCCCCACATCCCCGCCGAGCCGTAGATAGGCACGGACACAAACGCATGCTCGAGCTGATCGCCGTGCTCGAGCGGCTCTTGGGCGTCCCGTGACATGCGCCTGCGCACGATTGGCTGTTCACGCCCAATCCGTCGCTCGATCACTCCAAGCCGGTGAACCCCTTGGGCGCCGGCGAGTCCCGCAGGGTCCTCGGGGCGATCGACGCCACACCGAGGGCGCCTTCGTCTAGCGCTCGTGGTCGACGAGCGGCCCGACTCGCCGGGCATCTGCCTAGCTGAGCATCAGCTCCGGGGTGGGACTCCTCGGGAAGCGGTAGTCGCGAGACTGGAAGCACTGCGGCCCGGTTGAGCGACAGCAGCGAGGACGTTGTGCTTGTGCTCCACGAGCGACCGCCGCTCGCACGGCTGCCGCCACGATCTCGTGGGGCGTTCCGCTGATCGCCCACGATGCGGTGTTATCGGCTGCCCGGGACTCGATCTCCTGCCCGAGCTTGGTTGCGACTGGCACTGACACGCGGACGACGCGGAGTCGCCACGAGGGTGTGGGACGATTCGAGGGAGTGGAGCGCGGCGCGTATCGGTTGTCTGAGTTGGGCTGGTTGCAGTTCGAGCGTTTGTGCGAGCTCGTGGTCGCTCCGCCGGAGGGCGATCGAGAGCCCAGCTGGATTGGACGCGCTGACCGGGGACGTGTCGTGCTGGTGGCGCCATCGGAGCGGCTCGTGGCCGGATCCGTGGCGATCGAGGGCCCGCTGACTTTGGTGGTGCTGTGGTCGCGAGAGGGCCCGGGCCCGCTCGTCGAGCGGCGTTTGCAGGTCGTAGCTCAATTCCGGGATCTGGTGGAGGAGTTCGGCCCGCTTCTTGGGAGGCGGATCGCCGTGCTGTCCAATCTCCCACGGGAGGAGATCGTGGAGATCCTTCCAACGGGACAGGGCAGGTTGGATGAGGTGGTGGCTGTGGTTGGCGTACGCGAGCTGAGCGCCTTTCTCGACAGCCACCCGGAGGTTCGTGCTGCGTTGCCGTCGGTGTTAGGGGTGCGTGATCTCGGCGAGTTGATCTCGGCCGTTGTGGTAACTCGGTCATCGTTTGACTTGGAGCAGGCGCAATCGCTCGCGCGGGTGTTCTGGTCGACGCGTGCGTACGAGCGGGCGCGGGAGGTCCTTGCTCGGCATCGGTTCGTGGTGCTGACCGGACCGCCAGAGATGGGCAAGACCGCGATCGCGCGGATGCTGGGGCTTGTGCATATGACGGACGGGTGGGAGGTTCATGAGTGCTCGACGCCGGATGCGCTGTGGCGCGTATTCGCGCCGGATCGCAGGCAGGTGTTTATCGCCGATGACGCGTTCGGGTCCACCGAGTATCGGCCGGATGTCGCTGAGCGGTGGGCGCAGGCGCTGGGCCGGGTGTTGGGGATGCTTGATGATGGGCACGTTCTGATTTGGACCTCGCGGCCGGCACCGTTGAAGGCGGGATTGCGGCGGGTGCAACGCGAGCGAGGCTCGGAGCGGTTTCCGTCGCCTGCGGAGGTTCTGGTAGATGCCAGCGACCTTGACCTCTCCGAGAAGACGTTGATCCTGTTCCGCCATGCCAAGGCGCGGCGGGCAGGCCCGTTGGCCCGGGAGCTGATTCGTTCCCGGGGGTTGTCGATCGTGGAGCATCCGCATTTCACGCCCGAGCGGATCCGCCGCTTGGTTTCGGACCGGATCGACGTGATCGCGGAGCCGAGTGGGTTCGCGGGCACTTTCGACGACCTTCTGCAACGGGAATTGGCAGTGCCGACGGACGCCATGAGAACCTCGTACCGCGCGCTGGGCGATGAGCATCGTGCCTTGCTGACAGCGCTGCTCGACGCGCCGGGTGGTCTGATCGACGAACGCGAGCTGGCCGGCACCATGCGCCGTCACCATGCCGCCGGGCTCAGCCAGCCGATGCACGAACTGGTCGACCGATTGACCGATCACTTTTTGCGGGTCACGCCGTTGGGGGTCGGATGGGTGCACCCCAGCTGGCGCGACTTGGTGATCGACGAGCTCAGCACCAATCCCGAATCACGCCACCGTTTCCTCGCCGCCTGCGGCGTGCACGGCGCGATTCTCGCGCTCTCCCGCGGCGGCGGTCCCACCGGAGAGCGCGCCCTGCCGCTGTTGCAAGACGATTGCGATTGGGATCACCTCGGCGACAGCCTCCATCGCCTCGTACACGAACTCGAGGACCGCGAGATTGCGCGGCTGCTGCTCGCGCTGCAAGACGTGCTGATGGATCAGGTCGACCCCGCAGCGCGGGTCGAGACAGAGGCGCTCGCCACCGAGCTGCTCGAAGTGATAGCAAGGCGGCGAAGCGCCGATCACACACCGCTCAGCGGCTATCTCGTCGAGGTGTGGTACAGCCTCAACGCGATCGTCCTACGACCCGCCGACCCACCGCCACTTGCCTGGACGTGGGCAGAGCTGCACCCCGGCTCGCCACCGGACCGGGCACTGGATCGCGCCGAGCTCAACCGATTGGACGAGTGGCTGACACTGGTCGAGACGCTGGCGAGCCGAGCTCCGCACGAATTGAAACGCCTGGGGTTCTTCGACACTGACCAGCAGCTCTTCCCCGCGATCATCGCTGCCGTGGGAGGGACAGTCGATCCCGACGCCCGCGTGTTAATCGAGACCGTTCTCGCCCGGATCGAACGCGTCGCACCACGGCACTACTACGCCGCCGACCGGGCAATGCAGGTAGTCGAGCTCACGACCCCGGACTGGTGGACCCCGGAGGACATCCACGACCCACCCACCGTGGAACCCGTCCAGCCCGGGCCCTTGACATTCACACGCAACGACGTCGCCCGCGTCCTCGCCGACCTCGACTGACCCTGGCCGGCCCGACCAGGGCGAACCGACCTCAAAGCACCGTTTGCGACACGTGGCCCTAACTGGGCCTTGGTGTTTAAGCGAGTGCTTTGAGCGAATGCTAAACTCGTCACGGTGAGCCTGCAAACGCACGATGACGACGGTGCCGCCGAGGCCGTCGAGGCCGTTGGCGGGACGAAGGCGAGAATCGTTGAGGCGGCGCTGGACACGTTGAAGACGCGGGGGTTCGCCGGGGCGAGCGCGCGTGCGATCGCGAAGACTGGCGGCTTCAACCAGGCGCTCATCTTCTACCACTTTGGCGGCGTCCAGAACGTGCTGCTCGGGGCGCTGGACCTGGTCAGCGAGCGCCGGCTGCGCGCCTATAAGCCGGCGTTCGAGCAGGCCGAAACGCTCGCCGAGTTGGCAGGGCTAGCGCGCGAGATCTACCGGGAGGATCTGAAGAACGGGTACGTGACCGTGCTCGGGGAGATGGTCGCCGGCGGCATGTCGGATCGTGAGCTCGGCCGCCAGGTGGTTGAGCGGCTACAGCCCTGGGTCGAGATGGTCGAGCGCAAGATCGAGGCGCTGGTCACCGGGTCGTTGCTTGAGTCGATGATCCCGCCGCGGGAGTTGGCGTTCGCGATTATCGCCCTGTATCTCGGGATCGACATGCTCAGCCATCTCGATGGTGATCGCGACCGCGCCGAGTCGCTGCTGCAACTCGGGATCCGGACCGCGCCGCTCGCGCAGGCTCTGCTCTCCTCACCCTCAGCCGAGGCGCGATGAGCGGCTCGGACACCAATCTGGATCTGGTGACGGGGGCGTTGAGCTACTCGGGGGCGTACATCGCGAAGCGGCTGCTGGAAGGCAGCCGTGAGGTGCGGACGCTGACGTTTCACCCTGACCGGCCCCACCCGCTGCGCGACCGCGTGCAAGCGCTCCCTTACCGGTTCGATGACCCGATCGCGCTCGCCCAGTCACTTGAGAATGTGACTACGCTCTACAACACCTACTGGGTGCGGTTCGATCACGGGAGCGCGACGCTTGCTGGGGCGGTCGCGAACTCGAGGGCGCTGTTTCACGCTGCCCGCCGCGCCGGCGTGAAGCGGATCGTGCATGTGAGCATCGCCAACCCCTCGGTCGACTCGCCGCTCCCTTACTACCGGGGCAAGGCGCTTGTCGAACACGCCCTGGCTGAGGTCGGGGTTCGGTTCTCGATCGTCCGGCCGACCTGGCTCTTCGGGGGAGAGCCGGCGATCTTGGCCAACAACATCGCCTGGATCCTGCGCCACCTGCCCGTGTTCGCAATCCCGGGTGACGGTCGCTACCCCGTCCAGCCCATCCACGTCGACGATCTCGCACGCATCTGCCTCGAGACCAACGACACCGACGGCGACGTCATCGTCGACGCGGCCGGACCCGAGAAGATGTC
>JASHQV010000069.1 GCA_030038955.1 Solirubrobacteraceae bacterium | reverse complement strand
TGGATGTAAGCCTTCCAGCCGCCCTGCTTGCGGGCGTTCAGCTGCTGTGCCAGCGTCTTGACGCCGGCTGGGTAGACGCACCCCGATCCGAGCGCCTGCCCGTACTTCGCCGTGCCGGTCTCCTTGAAGGCGCTGTAGGTCGGGCAGTTCGAGGCCGTCTGCGGGGTGGGTCCCTGGCCGCTGAGAAACCCGATCTGGTTGGCCAGCTCGCCCTGCGTCACTCCGTAGTAGTAGGGCACGACCTCGCCCTGCTTGGGCAGCGCCTTGCCGAAATACGGGTTGGTCGAGCCGAACGTCTGACTGTAGCCCTGGTCGGACAGCATGATCAGGAACACATGCCTGATCGGCGGCAGCTTCGCGGACGTCGTCGGCGTGGTCGGTGTCGACGTCGTCGGGCTGGTGTTCGACTGGTCGCCGGAGGTGGGGGACGTGCTGCCCGGCGAGGTCTCGGTGATCGTCTCGACGATCGTCCGCGGGCCGCCACCTGATCCACCGCCACTGCCACCACCGCCACCGTACCCAGCCCCGGTCGACGCTCCCGCGCTCTTGGGGCTGCCCGTCACGAGCACGATCGCGGGCCGCAGCACGCCGGCGACGCCGGCTCCGACGGTCGAGCCGACGATCACGCCAAAGCCGAGCATCCCGAGCACGGCCACAGCCGCCGCCCGCGGCGTCGCCGCCCAGCCTGGGAGGTACTCGCCGAGCGGAGCGAAGATCGCTCGCGAGGCTTCTGAGGGCCTGCGGACCCGCGCGCGCAGATCCGCCGCGAAAACGCCGACGGTCCGCCGGCGCCGGGCCCCACAGGCGATGCAATAGCGCTGGTCGTACGCAAGCTTGGCGCCACACTCGGGGCAGCTGAGCAACGGAGCCTGCTGTTCGCATGGGTCGGTCTCTGTCACGACCGGGCGGCTTCGCCGGAGAGTTCTGTCACAAGCATCTGACAGCTCCGATGATGTCCGGTGCCCGCCGTCAGCGCCAGCTCTGGTTACACGATGGACACAACCGCAGCGTGATCGCTCGCGATACTCAACCCCGCAAGATGGCGTCCGCACCTGACAACGTCGTGGCTCCTGCAGCGCCGCCGCCCGCAGAGCCGTCGCCGGCGGGGCCGCTGATGGCAGAGCCGCTGATGGCGGATCCGGCCAGCGATCGCTGCAGCAGGTGCAACGCCCCACTGGCCCATGACCAGCGCTACTGCGTCGACTGCGGCGAGCGCCGAGGGCGACCCAGGTTCGGTTCGTCCGCGCCCGCTGCACTGGCCGCTGCGCCCTCCAGAGTCGCTGCCGGAACCAGCGCTTCCGCGCCGCCGTCGCCGCGCTCGCCCAGGTTCAGTCCCGCTACGACGCTCGTTGCCGGCGTCGCCACACTGCTGCTGGCCATGGGCGTGGGCGTTCTGATCGGCGAGAACGGGGCTTCGAGTAACTCGCGACAGGCAGCTGCCGGGGCGCCGCAGGTGATCACGGTGAACGGCGGCGCCAGCCAGAGCGGCGGCGCCAGCCAGGCGACGTCGACTCCGACCACCGGTGCCAGCTCCACGAAGACCGCCAAGTCCGCAGGGCACAAGCGCTCCGCCGCGCATAGCGGCAGTGGATCCGGCACGCACGTCGTTCACCTGACCAAGAAGGTCACTCAGCAGATCCAGAAGGGCGTGTCGAACGTCGTCGGGACGAACGCCCATCTGGCTTCGCCGACGACGCAGGTCGGCGGCAAGTGCGAGAGCGGTCAGGCGGGATGTCAGAACGGGAAATTCACCGGAGACTTCTTCGGATCGGGATGACCGATGGCCGCCTTGGTCGACACTGCCCGTTCCGCCCTGCAACGCGTGCCGCTGCCCTTGCGCCGAAGCCATCCGCGTGCGGCCAGCCCGTTTGCCAGCCCCGCGAGTGACGGCGACGCCATCGTCGACCTCGAGCGCCGCCGTGATCAGCTGCAGACGCGTGCAGCCGAAATGCAGTGGGATCTCGGTGGCCTCGTCTACGAGATGGCGATCCGCGATCGGATCCGCGTCGACGTGCTCGTCCGTCGCGCCGGGGCGCTCCAGTCCGTCGACGCCGAGCTCGCCGAGATCGAGCGGATCCTCCGCCTCGAGCAGAGCTCGATGGCCGGCGAATGCGCCTCATGCGGCGCACCGCACTCGGTGGGGGCCACGTACTGCTGGCAGTGCGGCCAGCCGCTACTGCCGCAGATCGACAGCGACGCGATCGCCGCCCCACCGGTGGACGGCCATGCGATCGTGGCTCCGCACGTCGACGGCGACGCGATCGTCGGCCCGTAGACGACGTGCGATCGTCGCGCGGCGGGAGGCCGTAAGAGGCGATCTGGGCGTAGAGGCGATCCGCTCGACCCGATGATCACGTCCGCGGGTCGAAATTCGCCAGACTATCTGTCGATTTTCGGCCCGCGCATGAACCGGAAGAAGGTGTATACGCTCTGTAAGCCGGAGATCGAAGGCCTCAGCCGAACCGCCCGGCCACGTAGTCCCGGGTGCGCGTGTCCCGCGGGTTGCGGAAGATCGTCCTGACGTCGCCGCATTCGACGAGCGTCCCCACGCGCGCAACTGGATCGAGGCTGAAGAACGCCACCTGATCGGCCACGCGCGCGGCCTGCTGCATGTTGTGGGTCACGATCACGATCGTGAAGCGGTCCTTCAGCGAGTGCATCAGCTCCTCGATCGACGCTGTCGCGACCGGATCGAGGGCCGAGGCGGGCTCGTCGAGCAGCAGCACGTCGGGCTCGATCGCGATCGCGCGGGCGATGCACAGCCGCTGCTGCTGACCGCCGGACAGCCCGAGCGCGCTGTCCTCGAGGCGGTCCTTGACCTGATCCCACAGGGCGGCGTTGCGCAGTGCGCGCTCGACGAGCTCGTCGAGGCCGGTGCGCATCCCGAGGTTGCGCGGCGCCCACGCGACGTTGTCGTAGATCGACTTGGGGAACGGGTTGGGCTCCTGGAAGACCATCCCAATCCGGCGTCTCACCTCCACCCGGTTCACTCCGGGGCCGTAGATATCGTGGCCGTGGTAGAGCACCTCGCCCGTCAGCCGGAACCCTGGGATCGAGTCGTTCATCCGATTGAGGCTCCGCACGAACGTCGACTTGCCGCAGCCAGACGGCCCGATCACGGCGGTGACGACGTTGCGCTGGATCTTCAGCGAGGTCCAGCCGAGCGCGTGGTCGCTGCCGTAGAAGACCGACATGTCGCGGATGTCGAACACGGTCGGCCGCGTCACTTGCGGGATCTCGCCGTCGACCGGCTCGTGTACCCGCACCGGTGGCAACGACTCGGTCCGAATCCGGATCCGACCAGGAACCGTTGGCTCGGCTCCCCTCGCCGGGTTGACGCCACGCACCGGCTCGGCTGGGGCCGCCGGGTTGACGCTACGCACCGGCTCGGGCGCGGCCGCCGGGCTGACGCCAAGCTCTGTCTCGGCCGGGGCCGCTGGACTGACGCCAAGCTCCGGCTCGGCCGGGGCCGCTGGGTTGACACCACGCACCGGCTCGGCCGGGGCCTCCGGGCTGGCTCGACGTGCCGGCTCTGCCGGCACCGCCGGCTCGGTCCCGCGATTGGGGTCCGGTGACGCCGGTGGCTTACCTGCTCGATCGGTCACGGTCGTTCCGGTCATCGTGCCAGCTTCGCTCGGCTGCGGGCGACAAGTACACGGGCCCCGACGTTGATCAGGAGAATCACGACCAGCA
>JASHQV010000068.1 GCA_030038955.1 Solirubrobacteraceae bacterium | reverse complement strand
CGGTGGCAGCGCCGCCTCCCGAGCTGCCGGTGCCCATGTCCATCCCGGCCATCGCGCTCGAGCCGTACGCTCCGCCCGAGCTGGTGCTGGCGCTGGCGCTGGTGCCGGTTCCGGTGGTGAATGTCGAGCCAGGCTTGTCGGCGGCGGCGCATCCGGCAAGAAGCGCCGCCGCCAGCAGCGGCGACAGGCATCTGATGATCGACTGGACGCTCATGAGGTCGCTTTCGAGTGGATCGGCTGCGACGCGTCAGCGCGTGCATCCGGCGGGTACGGAATCAGCCAGTAGAGGGCGAACGCGAGCAGCACGAACAACGGCCCGGCGTTGGGGTCCGTGCCCTGACCGGTGAAGATCCCACCGAAGCCCTGTCCCAGCACCCAGTAGACGAGGTTGAGGATGACCGCCGCCCAGAGGAACTGCTTCGGTCGCCAGTTGCGATAGACGGCAACCCCGATCGCCGCCGAGGCCGTGGCGAGCACCAGCGCCAGCGGCACGCCGGCGCCGCTGACGGCGTCGGCAGCCCAGTACTGGATCGTGGACAGCCAGCTCATGCCCGACGGAGCCGCATCGAACGCCTGCTTGAACGAATCCGGCGCGCTCGACGGGGCCATCAGCCACAGGTAGGCCATCGTCAGCCACAGCGCCGCCCACGCGATCCGTGCGCCCCGCACGCCCAATAGGCCGCCGGGACGCTGGTTCGGCCAGGCGATCAGCCCGACCAGCGGGTACAGGATCACCGCTCCTGGTGCGCCGGTCAGCGGCGAGGCCATCGTCATCAGCATCATTCCGAACGCCTCACCGAACCACCAGACGATCAGCGCCCAGACGCACGAGGCGACGACCCCCAGCCGGACCGTCGGCCGGCACAGCAGGGCGAGACCGATCAGCACCTGGATCGTCGCGAAGCCGGTGTTGAAGACGGTGAGGTCACGCAGGGCCAGGTTCGCCCCCCAGATGATGGTGGCGTGGAGCCATGCGGCTTGACCGGCTGCGCCAGCGCGCAGCATGCTCGGAAAGCCCGCCGAGTACATGAACGGCTGCAGCTGGAGGAAACCGTCGAGCACCCAGATGACGCCGAGCGCGCTCTGCAGGATGCGCCGGCTGTCCGATGCGAAGTAGGCGCGCGCCTGGGCGCCGATTCCCCGCGCGGGTAGCGGGCTCGTTGCGATCGTCGTTCCGGTCATCGGTCATCCTCCTTTCAGCGCGTAAGTCTGGATGTCCGCTTGAAGCGTTCCGAGCGAGTCGTACTGCCCGGTGTGAACGTACAAGACGCGACCCGTGCTGCTGATGTAGACGGTGGTCGGCAGCCCTTCGAGCCCCTGCGGAAGGATGCGGTCGACCTGCCCGCTGGCCGCCTGGTAGCTCGGGTAGCTGACGTGATGCGCGGCCAGGAACGCGCGTGCGTCGGACGGGTTGTCCTCGCTGTCGACGCCGAGGAACGCCACGCGCCGACCATACGCGGCCGACGCCTGCGCCAGCAGCCCGAACTCCTCGCGGCACGGGCTGCACCACGAGGCCCAGAAGTTCAGTACAACCGGATAGCCCCTGAGCTGGTGGAGCCTCGCTGCCAGCGCCGGCACGGATCCCAGCAGCTGGCCCGCCTGAGCGTGGAGGTCGGCGAGCGGCGCCGGCGAGCCTGCTAGCTCGCGTGCGACTGCGGCGCTGGTCGACGTGCGGTAGCCGTACGCGAGCGCCGCCCTGACGTCCGCCAGCAGCGCGCTCGTGCTCGGCCACCCGGCCACCGATACGTTCCAGTACCAGAGGACGCGGCCGGTGGCCGAGGTGACCTCCAGGAACGGCAGCGCGGAGACGCCGTAGCCGTCGGCGAGGCGCCCGCTTCGGTCGACTCCGACCGGGTACGAGAGATGACCGGGAAGCCCTGCCAAGAACTGCGGCAGCGCGGCCGCCGAGGGCTCGACTGGCTGCTCATCGACCGCGGTCAGCTCGGGCATCCCGCTGTGAGCGGCGGCGCGCTGGTAGGCGTCGAGCGCCAGCATGTGACCACCGAGGCTCGTCACCTCTTGATCCCAGGTGGCGAAGAACAGCAGCACTCGCGGCCTCCCTGGGCCGACGGTCGCGGCCCGGTCGCCGCGGGCCCCGGCCGGCAGCGTCACGCGGCGATCGGAGCTGATGCCGGTGATGTAGGAGTATGAGACGTGCGAGCTGACGCGCGGGTGCCCGGGCAGCAGCTGCGAGACGTGCTCCGCCACCAGCTGTCCGAGCTGTCCGACCGCGGCGTACGACTGCTGCGTCAGGTACAGCCATGCTTCATGCCCGCTCGGGCCGATCACGAACAGCGCCGGCGTGTGCGAGATCAGCCCGGCCTCGATCTCCGACTCCACCCCGTACTCGTGCCACACCCGCTTCAGCGCCGGCAGCGAGCCGGTCAGGAACTGCCAGCGACCGACGAGTCCGTGCAGCTGCGTGTACGACATGACGTCCTCGAGCGAGGTGTCCTTGGGGTTCGCGTTCACCCCCAGCAGCTGCACCTGCGAGCCAGCCCTCCCGAGCATCGACTTGGCGTCGAGCATGGCGCTCGTGGTCAGCGGGCAGATCGTCGTGCACTCCGAGTCGGTGAACGCCAGCAGCACGACCTTGCCACGGAACGACCGCAGCGACACGGGCTGACCGAGCTGGTTGATCAGCGTGAAGTTGGGGGCAGGCCGAGACAGCTTCGCGCCGGGGTCGAGCACGGGGTTGGACGCCAGCTGGGCGGTCTGCGACGGACCGCCTCCGCGCAGGCTGATCACGGCCACGACCAAGCTGGCGACGACCAGCGGCGTCACCACCGTCAGCGTCCAGCCGAGGGCTCCGAGTCGGAGCAGCCGGGGCCGGATCAAGCCAGCGATCACACGGCGTCCGGCGAACCCCGCGACCAGGATCAGCACGACCGCGATCGTCGCGAGGCCGACCGTCTGATCGCCCGTGTGGCCGCTCCTGGCGCTGCCCCCAGATGCGGAGCTGCCGCTCGCCGTGCCGCCCGAGGCCGTCTGGCTCGCACCGGCACCGGTCTGGGAGCTCGACCCGGCCGCCGCGGCGGCGCCGTCGCTGGCGCTGGTCGATCGGAGCTTCGCCCCCGCACTGGCGACGATCTGCGTGACCGCCTGCTGGGTCGCGGCAACGAGCCCAGTCGCCCCCGCATGCACTGGAATGCGTGAGAGCAGCTCGTATGTGGCGGCCGTGGCGTGCCCCGGCCAGTTGAAGCCGAAGCCATCTGGCATCACCACCAGCAGCCGCTGCTTGTAGGCCAGCGACAGCTCGATCCCGAGGAAGCGCGCGTAGGCGGCGGGCTTGCCCCACAACGCAGTGATCGCGCCGAGGTCGTCGGGATGGGCGATGATCGCCACTCGCACCGGGACGCCGCCGTTGTCCGCCTCCTGCAGCAGGTCTCCGAGCTTCACCTGCTGGGCGATCGTCACGCCCGCGTCGGCGTCGACGAACAGATCCTGGTTGACCAGCACGTCGCTGCCGGGATCGCCGTCGGCGAGCGCAGCGTGGGCCGGCCACAGCGACAGGATTCCGGCCAGCAGCGCGACGCAGACGAACGGCGCCGCCCGCCGGGCGCTCCTGGACAGCGCTTCTGCATCGGCTCGCCTGGCGAACGCTGCTGCTGCGTCGGCCGCCGGGCTCCACCGATCATCCTCGTCGCCGGGCGGCGAGATCGCAGGCGGCGGCTGTCCGCCACGCAGTCGCCTGCGCAACCTGGGCCACAGCGCCGCGGGTTCACCTCGACCGGAGGTGAGCGCCGCCGCCCTCGCCAGCAGCGCCCAGCCGATCAGCGTGATCAGATGAGGCGCCTCGTCCGAAAGCGTGGTCCGCCCGGCGATCAGGTCGATCACCGCGGTCAGCAGCAGCAGCAGCGCGGCCGCGCCCACCAGCGCTTGCATGCCGCGTGCGCGCACAGGACGCCAGGCGGCGACGAGGAAGCCGACTCCGAGCGCGAGATCGAACGATCCCATCTCGTGCGCGACGTGCACGGGCGCACCGCGATCGGAGCCGAGGATCAGGTCCGGGAAGCAGACGATGCCCTCGCCCACCGCCACCGCCAGCAACCCGGCTCTGACGGCGTTCAGCGAGCGCCACCAAGGCGACTGCGACGCCGCCTGGCGCACGGCGGTCAGCAGCGACTCGGGAACCGCCGACGGCTTGGCCGGTCCTAGGCGGGCGCGGCGCGTGACCTCGTGCGCGCGCTCCCGCCACGCCCTGCACGCGGCACACGTCGCGAGGTGCTGCTCGAGAAGTTCCGGGCTTACACCCGGAGTCTCGCCATCGAGGATCGCCGAGATCGCCTCGCGGGCAGACTCACATTGCACGGCCGATTAGTCGCAGATATGACGCAAGCGGTTCCCGTCCGAGGCGGACTTGCTTAGATTCGAGGCCTCGGTGATGGGTCCCGCAGATTTCGCCATGGACGAGCTGACCGACGCTGCCCGCCGGGCAGGTCGGGGCGATCGGCAGGCGCTCGAGCAGCTGGCCAGCGCCTCCTACCAGGATGTCCGCCGGCTGTGTGCCACGCTCGTCAGCGCCGACGTCGCCGACGATCTGGCCCAGGAGACGCTGGTGCGAATCGTGCGCGCGGTGGGCAGCTTCCGCGGCGAGTCGAGCGCCCGCACGTGGGTGCTGGCGATCTGCCGGCGGGTGTGCATGGACGAGCTGCGCCGGCGTTCGCGCCAATCCCGACGCGAGCGCGCGCTCGCGCAGGCCACGCCGCGGACCGCCGCCGGCCAGGCGACGGTGCCGATCGAGATCCGTGAGCTGCTGGCCGAGGTCGAGCCGGAGCGCCGCGCCGCATTCGCGCTGACGCAGCTGCTGGGGCTGTCCTACGAGGAGGCGGCCACGGTGTGCGGCTGCCCCACCGGCACGATCCGCTCACGGGTCGCGCGCGCCCGCGAGGACCTGGTGCGGCTGCTGCAGCCTCAGGAGGGCGCCGCCCCCAAGGGCGGCGCCCTCAGCTCGTGAAGAAGCGGCCCAGACGGCCCTCGGGTGGCCGCACGTGCAGGCTCACCGCCCAGGCGATCGCGATCAGGATCAGGCCGATCACGAACGCCACCGCCGCCGCTGGCGTGTGCGCCACGCTGCGGATCGCCGGCGCCGAGACGGCGACGGGAGCGAGCCGCTTGCCCGCGTCCTTCGCCAGCTCCTGCACGACCGCGGTGGCCCGCGCCGCGAGGTTCCCGCGCGCAGCGGACGCGGCCGCGCCGGCGGGCAGCGCCAGCAGGTGACCGTTCTCATACATGCCCAGCCCGACGGGCATCACGACCAGCACGCGACCGTGGTAGACGAGCGACAGCTCCTGGCCGAGGAAGTCAGCGTAGGCGAGCGGACGTCGCCACAGCGGCGTGATCGAGCCGAGGTCGGTGGCGGACGCGATCAGCGCCACCCGCACGGGCATGCCCGCGCGTGCGGCCGCCTTCAGGAGCGCGTTCAGTTGCGCGGCCTGATGCAGGGAGACTCCGGCGTCCCACGGCACGAAGGCAGGCTGGGTCACGAGCACGTCGCTGGCCGGGTCGCCGTCGGCGCGCGCAACGGCGGGAACCAGGCCGAGCCCGAGAGCGACTATCGCCGAAGATGCCGCCACGAAGCCGAGCAGCCGCCGGAGCAGCCCGGTCGATCGGGATGAGCTTGACGGATACACACTCTCACGCTGGCGAACGGGCCCCCGAGTCTAAGGCGCGGATCCGCGCTCGGCGACTGTTGCTCGCGCTGATCCTGGCCAGCTGCCTGACGCTGAGCGCGCCGGCGGCGGCACTTGCCCACGGGCCGCTCAATCCGGTCGCCACCGACTACATCGCCACGCTCGGGCACGTCCCCGCGCCGCTCCAGGCGCACGTGGTCGATGGCGACCTGAGGATGTGGCTGCGCGTGCCACCGCGGACGAGCGTGACCGTGCTCGGCTACAACGGCGTTCCGTACCTGCGCTTCTCGCGCCGAGGCGTGCAGGTGAACACGAACTCATCGATGTACTACCTGAACCTGACGCCACCCGTGACGCCTCCGCCCAGCTTCACGCGTGGCAAGCCGGTGCGCTGGCAGCTGATCAGCAGCGGACATCAGTACGAGTGGCACGATGGGCGGCTGGGGGCGCTCGCGGCGGTCGCGGTGGCCGCTTCGACTCGGTACGTCGGGCGATGGCAGATACCGCTGGTGATCGACGGGCGGCTCGAGTCGATGTCCGGATCGGTTCTCCATCGCGCTGCCCCATCGATCCTCTGGTTCTGGCCGATCGTGGTGCTGCTCGTGTGCTTTCTCGCGGGCTGGCGCGTTCGCAGCCCCGAGCTCGACCAGCGCATCGCGAACGCGCTCGGCATCGTCGCGCTGCTCGCGCTGACGATCGTCTGCGTCGGCCGATCGCTGCACGGCCGCCCAACCGTCACCGTGTTCCAGTGGATCGAGCTGGCAGTCGTGCTCGTGTTCGCCACGTGGGCGGTGGTCCGGGTGCTTCGCCGTCGCGCGAGCTACCTGCTGCTGCTGATGGTTGCGGTTGTCGCGCTGTACGAGGGCATCCTCACGATCCCCACCCTGACCCACGGCTACGTGCTGCTGGCCGAGCCCGCGCTTCTCGCGCGCGTGGGCGCGACGCTGTGTCTGGCCTCCGTACCGGCGCTGATCCTGATGGTGATGCGGCTGTTCGATCAGCAGACTGTGGCCGAGGCTCGAAATCGCCGCGCGGGCGGGAGCCGACACGCGGGCGAAGCGCCCCTGCACGATGAACGCGACCGCATCGCCGAAGCGCGGTAGCAGCTGCCGCACACGACCAGCCGCGCTGGCCTGGCGATCCGCGCTGGCGCTGCTTGCATGTTGCCTGCTGTGCGCCTGCACGTCCGCCGGCGATGGCACGTCGAGCAGATCGGTGGGTGGCGGCCCGTCGACGACATCGGGCGGCGGCGCCTCCACCTCCGCCACCGCGATCCCGCGATCGCTGCTCCAGGAGGCGCGCCCGATCGGTGCCGGACGACGGTTCCATCCCGGTGTCTCCGGGTCGCCTCTGGGCGCCTGCCGGCGGCGGCTCGGGCGCCGCAGCGAGATTCACCTGGAGCTGTTCGCCGCGAATCGAGTCGTACTGGTGCCCGCCGGAATCGGCACGCTGCCGCCACGGCGGATGCTCGCCGGGCGAATCGTCCGTGCGCGCTGCTACGGCGAGGTCGTGACACTGGACGCGACCGGCGTCGTGCTGGTCGCCGCCGCCGCTCGTCTATCCCTGCAGGCGGTGTTCGGCTCGTGGGGGGAGCCGCTGTCCCGTCACCGCCTGCTGTCGTTCAAGGCCACCGAGGGACACGAGCTGCGCGCGTTCGTCGACGGCCGCCCCTGGCAGCGCCCGCCCGGCGAGATACCGCTGCTGCGCCACTCCGAGATCGTGCTGGAGATGGGGCCGTACGTGCCGCCGCACCGGAGCTTCACGTTTCCTCGCCTACCGTAGTCGAGATTCGCTCCTCGCAAAGCCTCGGTGGCGTGCCCGCGTCCGCTCCAACTGACGCTCGCGAGTACCGGCTGGTTGACTTCCGGCGCTCAAGTGCGCTCCCGGGGCAGTCGATGTAACGCCCGTGATCGGTGCGGCCCCGAGTGGAAGATGGTTGCGCACGGGCATCGCCTCACTCGTGCTGGCACTCGCCACGTGCGCACCGGCGACGGCCCGGACCACGCTCTATCCGGGGCATTACGCGGGACGGACATCGA
>JASHQV010000067.1 GCA_030038955.1 Solirubrobacteraceae bacterium | reverse complement strand
CGACCGCGCCCTGCGCGTCCTGATCGCTGCCGGTGCGCTCAGCCGGCTGGCCGCGGTACTCCACGCCCGGTTGCTGAAGCCGGCGCGCGCCGACGGCCTCGGCACGATTCTCAAAGTAACCACGACCCGCACGGCGCTAGCCGTCGTGATTGCAGCCGTCGTCTGCATAGCCGTCGCCGGTCCCGCGCGTGCCGGGCTCGCCGTTGTCGTAGCTGTCGCGGTGGCTGCGCTGTCGGCGCTGGGCGCCCGGGCTGCCGCCGGCGGGAGCACGGGAGACACGCTTGGAGCAACGGTTGCGTTGGTGGAGGTCGCCGTCTGTCTCGCCCTCGTCGGATCCTGGCGGTGAGCGCATCGACCCCCGCTCACTTGGCGCGTCGCTCGTGGCGTGCTCTCGCCGCCCACGTCTCGTGGCGAGCCCTGACCTTGCCGGTGCGGGCTTTGTGTCGCGCTTCGTGACGGGCTTTGACCTCGGCAGTGCGGGCCTCGTTCTCGGCGCGGATCGCGTCCCGGTCGGTGTGTTTCGGAACGCCAGGAACGCGGTGCGTGAGGTCATGAAGGGCCCTCACGATCAAGGGATATGGGCGTCAGACTCAGCTGCGTCCCCGTTTGGCGGGGTCTCTTCGAGCTTGCGACGGGCGACCACGTACGGCTCCCCGGTTGCTGCGGCGCGCTCGCGCGCGGCACGCTTGATAACACGGTAAGACCTCACAGCTACTCCGATCGGGCAAGCCCCACGTCCTTGCCACGCGTGAAGGTGACGGTCAGGAGATACAACGCACGAGTCTGTGACCCTTGTCCTCGTTGCCGCCACTCACTTGGGGAGCAGGCGGCTCGGAGTCAGGCAGGTGCGACTTCCACCCACGAGGTTACGCCTGTCCGGGAGTTCGCGCCACTCCAGATGCGAGCCGCGTCACCCCCCGCTCAGTACCTTTCAAGGCGATCCCGAGCAGCGCACCCGGTCCACAACGCGCACGCGACGTGATCCTGGGACTAGGCGTCGATGAGGTGCGTGCGAGCACGGAAGAGATCGAAATCTTCCAGTGCTTTGAGCCTGGCAGCTTCCGTCCCTGAACGTCGCCTTACCCGATCAGCCGCACGATGTGCTGGCGGGACAAGCCGAGGCGATCGGCAGCCTGCTGGGAAGAGCGCAGCTCTTGTTCTTCAACGAGCATGACCGCGATGCTCTTTCCCTCGACGAGCAGCTTCTCGATCACATCGTCGCACCGTACCCCACGACGGTTACGGACGGACAGACGAGTCGCTGGCAGCGGCGGTCGAGCGAGCACGCGGAGCAGTCGAGCTTGGCGTCGATGCTTACATCCAATCGAGGCACAACATCATTCATCTGGGTCATCGCTGCCGCATCCGTCATGCTGGGCGGATGTGGGAGCGTCGCGGGGGGAGGCGGCCATCCTCGAACCAGCCGGCAAAGACTCAGCGCCGGCAGACCGTTGTAGGGACCTATGCCACGGTAGGGGACATCCTCGCGACCCGTGGATTCAGCAAAGAGCAAGTCGGTGACCAACTCGACCGTCACTGGTGGATCACGCGCACCTGTGACCAGGCAGGGTGCAAGCCCGAGCTAACTCGTGACCTCGCCGCCCGTTCACATGTCTCACCGATCACGGCGATCCTGCGGCCAGTCCCCGGGGCGTGGATCGCGCACTTCACCGAACGACAGGGCTGTCCCAAGCCGAGCCCTGTGCTCATCGCGAAGGAGCGCTCCACTTGGAAGGTCCGTAGAGTTGTCACTGGCTTGGAGGCGACCAAACATGGCTTCGCTCGCGTGGTAACGGCGCAAGGGATAAGGTGCCGATCCTCGATGGACGTGATCGAATGGCACGCACGCACGATCTGGCTCAGTTGGCTAGACGTCCACCTACTAGCCGAACAGCAGGCAAACCAGCGGTTGCAGCAGCAGACATGGTTTCGACAGAAGCAGGAGTACCGTCGCCGAGGCGGTTCGCCCGCTCGGGTGTCAGGCTCAGGAGCGAGCGGACGCTGTCCCGGGTGCGCTTGGTGGCCACCGCCTCCAGTGAACCGGAGCTGGCGAAGATCACGATCAGCAGGCCGCCATCGACCGTCTCGCCAATGGTTGCGGCGACCACCGCGGCCGCAATCATGAGCAGATACACGTCGAGGGTTCTGCCCCGCAGCGCCCGCAGTCCGGCCCAGGCTGGCCGCCAACCGCCAGTCGCGTAGCAGCCAGCAAACAGCGGCGTCGTCGCCGCAGCAGGCAACCCGACCCTCCGGCCCAGCCACGCAGCCGCGAATAGCAACAGCGATAGCGCGGACCAGCGAACCTCCGGCGAGCACATAAACGACCGCCCCCGCCCGGCAGCGTCCAGCCGGCGATCTCTTCGTCGAGTGTCGTGCTCTGCGCAGGTGTCCGCGACGTCGACGTGCTGATCGTGCCGGTAATCGATCTGCCGCGCCGCGTCTTGCGTCAACTCTCGTCCCCGTGGTCACGATCGGCGTCCTCCGCCTGCCAGCGCACGCTGATTACCGACGGCTCGAGCGATAGGTGCCCGACGATCGACTCCAGCTGCTTGTCGTCGCGATGGTCGGTCTCGAGGGCCGCCTGGACCTCAACCTGACCGTCGAGGTCAGTGTTCTCGCTGGCGACCGAGCGCAGCACGAAGTCCGTACGGGCGAGGGCCTGCACCATCAGCGCCCTAACGCGCGCCTCGTCCGCGTCGTGGGTTACCGCGAGGAATGAGTATGCGGTCGGGGTGTCGCCGCCGGTCTCGGGGCGTCGATCGACGGCGTGGCCTAGCGGCCGCAAGACGACGTGGATGCCGACGACCACGACCGTGCCCGCCGCTGCGAGCGACAGCATGCCG
>JASHQV010000066.1 GCA_030038955.1 Solirubrobacteraceae bacterium | reverse complement strand
CGCGTGACCTCGAGGTCATCGAGCTCGAGCCCGCGATCGAGCGCCCAGCCGCACAGCACGTTCAGGTCGGCGGTGACGGTCGTGCTGGGAAGTCGCAGGGTGCCGTCGGGATCGTCCTGGACGCGCTCCGCCAGCGCCGGCGGCAGCTCCTCGAATCGCATCTCCGCCGGCGGCGTGAAGCTGATCTGGGCCGCCTCGAGCTGACGTCCGCCAAGCGTCTGGGGCGTGCCTTCGGCGACGATCCGGCCGCTCGCGATCACGGCGATCCTGTCCGCCAGCCGCTCGGCCTCCTCCATGTAGTGCGTAGTCAGGAAGATCGTCTTACCGAGCCGGCGCAGCCCGGCGACGACCTCCCAAGCGGCGCGGCGAGCCGACGGGTCGAAGCCGGTCGTCGGCTCGTCGAGGAAGATCAGCTCGGGGTCGCCGATCAGCGCCAGCGCGACGTCCAGGCGGCGACGTTGCCCGCCGGACAGCGCGGTCGCGCGGTCGTCGGCCTGCGCGGACAGGCCGACGAGCTCGATCGTCTCGTCGATGCTGCGTGGCGCCGAGTAGTAGCCGGCGTACATCGCGACGCACTCGCCCACGGTCAGCCCCGGCTCGGCCCCCGACTCCTGTAGCACGATCCCGATGCGGGCGCGCCAGGCGCCGGGTGCCCGCCACGGATCCTCGCCGAGCACCTCGACCGTGCCGCCGCTGCGCTCGCGGAAGCCCTCGAGAATCTCGACGGTGGTCGTCTTGCCGGCCCCGTTGGGACCGAGAAATGCGAATATCTCGCCGCGGCGGATCTCCAGGTCGAGACCCTGCACCGCCTGGTGGTCGCCGTAGCGCTTCTGAAGCCCGCGTACGCGGATCACGGTGTCGGTCGCGACTGCCGGGGTGCCGCTGGTGGCCGCTAGCGCGGCGTCGAGTGAGTTCGTGAACATGCCGCCAAGGTACGGGCGGGCACGGCACCTGTCATCGGCGCGCGGGTCGATTTTGGCTCTCCAACCGCGGGTGGAGAATCCGCTCCACCCGCCGGCCGATGACGCGCGCGCGCAGGCGCCTTATCGTGTGAGCCACGATGCTGAGAGCGTTTCGGGCGGTGGGCGGCTGGCTGACCAGAGACATCAACGGCAGCAGGCGCTCTGCGCCGATCGAGGCGACCGTGCTGCGCAGCATCGGCTGCGCCTGGCTGATCGCGCTGGTGGTGGTGACGTTCACCTCGCACCCGCGCCCGGGCTTGCACGGGCGCGGCCTGATCGTCCTCGCCGGGTTCGCGCTGATGGTCGTCAGCGCCATCTCCGCACGGCCGCGCTGGAGTGGGGTACCCGGGACGAGGCCGCCGCTGGCCGATCCGTGGCGGATGGTCGCGGCGCTGTTCGGCGTGACCGCCGGCGCGGTCGTGCTGGCGATCGCGCAGCCGCATGGGATCTGGCTGGCGGGGCCGTACTTCGTCGCGATCGTTGCGGCGCTGTCGCTCGACCGGCGCTGGGGGGCGATCATGCTGCTGGTCGGAATCGCGCCGTTCACGATCGGCGGGCTCGTTCAGGGGCACGTCGGCAGTGCGCTCTCGTCGTCGGTCGGGATCGTCCCGTGGTACCTGATCCTGCGGCTCATGCGACTGCTCGGCGAGCGCAATCGGATGCTCGACGCCTCCCGCGCCGCCGAGGCCGAGGCCGCGGTCGCGGCCGAGCGCGGGCGCCTCGCCCGCGAGATGCACGACGTGCTCGCGCACTCGCTGTCGGCGCTGGCGCTGCAGCTGGAGTCGACGCGCCTGCTCGCCCGGGACCGCCGCACGGACCCCGAGGTGTCGCAGGCGATCGACCGGGCCCACAGCATCGCTGCGACCGGCCTCGACGACGCCCGCCGCGCGATCGCTGCGGCACGCGGCGACGAGCTGCCGGGCCCGGAGCGACTCGAGGCGCTGGCGGGCGCGTTCGGCGACCAGAGCGGACTGCCGGTCGCGGTCCAGGTGCGGGGTGAGCCGCGCGAGCTGCCGCCGGACGCGAGCCTCGCGGTCTACCGGACGGCCCAGGAGGCGCTCACGAACGTCCGTCGCCACGCGACCGCAGAGCGCGTGCGGGTCAGCCTCGACTATCTCCCTGAGCACACGGTGCTGGTGGTCGAGGATCACGGTGCTCCCGGCACCCCGCCACCAGTGCAGCCGAGCCTCACCGGCGGCGGCTACGGACTGACCGGGATGCACGAGCGCGCCAAGCTGCTGGGCGGCGAGCTGTTTGCCGAGCCCACCGGCGATGGCTTTCGCGTCGAGCTGCGGCTCCCAGCGTGAGCGTCCGCGTCCTGCTGGCCGACGACCAGCGGCTCGTCCGGGAGAGCCTCGGCACGATGCTGCGCCTGCTCGAGGGGATCGAGCTGGTCGGCAGCGCTGCCGACGGCACGGAGGCGCTCGAGCTCGCGGACAAGCTGCGTCCGCAGGTGGCGCTGATGGATCTGCGGATGCCGCGCCTCGATGGGATCGAGGCGACGCGACTGCTGCGCGAGCGACTTCCCGAAGTCGCCGTGATCGCGCTCACCACCTACGCCGACGACGACAGCGTGCTCGGTGCGTTGCGCGCCGGCGCGCGCGGCTACCTCACCAAGGACGCCTCCAGCGACGACATCCGCTCGGCGATCCTGCGCGTTGCGGCGGGCTCGGCGACGATCGATCCCGCCGTGCAACACCATGTGGTGGCTGCGCTGGCTGGCGGGCCAGCGCAGCCAGAGGCAAGCGCGCGCACGCTTCCCGACGACCTCACCCCGCGCGAGGCCGAAGTGCTGGTGCTGATCGCCGATGGCCTCAGCAACGCCGAGATCGCCGAGCAGCTACACGTGAGCCCGACGACGGTCAAGTCCCACATCAACCACCTGTTCGCCAAGGCCGCGATCCGTGACCGCGCCCAGGCCGTCAACTACGCCTACCGGACGGGGCTCGCCCAGCCGCCCGGCTGATGGCTGAGTCGCTGCGCCGGCTTCGGCAGACGACGCTGGCGTTGCGCAGGCCCGCGACATGCTCATGAAGGGCGGGCAGCCGGTCGATATGCATCGCATGAGCTTTCGTGGCGATCCACCCGGTTCGAGGTTCGACCCGCCGCTCCGCAGCTATCGCCTCGGCCGCCGCTTCGTCGCAGGCGTGCTCGTCGCCGTGTGGATCGTCGCGGCGATCGTGATCGCGTTCGTGCCGAGGCCCGGCATCATCGTGGTCGTCATCGCTTTCGGCCTTGCCAATACCGCGTTCAGCATGTTGCTCATGCGGCAGATGCGCGTCAGCTACGAGCGACGATCCGCCTCATCTGACTAGCTCGCGTGGATGCGCGTGAGTTCGCTTGCGCGCGCTCCACACGAGCACGCCCGGAAGCCCGGCGTACGCCTGAGCTGTCGCCTCTGGAACCTGGCCAAAGGCTCGACGCTTGGCACGCAGGTGCTCGACGGCGAGGGTCGGCTCATGGCAGCTGAGGATCTCCAGTGCCGCCTCCCTGAACGCCTTCAGATATTCCGCATGGCCGTGCGCACGTTCACGGACGAACCCACGTTCACCCTCCGCGTCGGCGAACGGCGCCTGCCAGCCGAGGTGAGCGAGAACCGGGTGAAGCACCGAGATGACTAGCTCACCGCCGGGCCGCAGGACCCGAGACAGCTCGCAAATGCCGCCGGCGAGATCGTTGAGGTGAGAGAGCGCGAGCCCGCATACGACAAGGTCAAACTCCTCATCAGCCGCAGGAATGGCGCTCACGTCGCCCTCGAGGAAGCTGGCCTGGGGGACATTGATACGCGCGTGCTCGAGCATCTCGGGGGTGAGATCAACACCGAGGGCGCGATGACCGAGCTCGACGAGACGGCCGGTGTGCCGTCCCGTGCCGCACGCAGCATCCAGCGCACGTCCGGGCGTCATCCCTTCCAGCAACGACCAGACGATCGGCTGCTCCAGCGCAACGATCGGGTTGCCCGGCTCGTCGTACGTGTTCGACCACTGACGATAGCCAGCCCGTGGATCAGCTTCACGGATCGGCGCAGCGCGGAGCAAGCGATCGTCGTCGAGAATGCGGCGCACCTCGGCAAGGCGCCGCTCGGCGGCATCGTCGGGCCCGTCGTAGAGGTGTCGCAGCAGCGCCAGCCCTTCGACGCCGACCAGCAACTCGCGATCGCGGACGTGACGCGTCATCGCGGCCACCGTAGGGCAAGACACCGACATCCGCTCACGCATCGGACGCCCGCCGGGTGGGCGGCGCGGCGATCACGGCTGAAGACGGGTATGTGAATGGAACCGAGGGCGATCCGTGCTGTGCCACATTTCGCGACGCGAGGTCCGCCGCTCATGCGGCTGTTGCCTCGCTGCGGGCGCTCGATGCACACTGCCGGCTGCCTTCAGGTACACCTGAGAAGGGCCCCTACGCCCAGGAAGCGGTGACCGCTTTCCTCATGGCTCCCAGCTTGGATCATCGATCACGTAGGTGTTGTGTCGCACGGACGCATGCCCGATCCGGCCATCCCTGAGCTCAACCGGCTGCCGATCGACGCCGTCCGGTGCGAGTCCAACGAGGGTTCGCCCGAGCGACAAGATCGGTCGTCCCTGCAAGCACCCTTCGATGCTGGCACCAGCACCGGCCGTTGAGCCGTGTTTGGCGCTCCGCACGAGCACGTGCAACCCGGCACCCCCGGGTATGACCAGGATCACGCGCTCAGCGTCGAGGACGACCTTCCGCACCTCACCAAAGATCAATCTCTTTGCGGCGACACGCTCGCGCAGCTGTCGTCGTGGTGCCGTCGCGAACAGCTCCGCCCTGAGCGCGAGGACCTCCCGCTCGCCCTCGTCCAAGGGACCGTCAGGCCCAGGTCCAGGCTCGCGGAACAGAGCGAACCGCTCGATCAGTCTCGGATCGACGCCCCTCGGTTCCAGCGCATCCCCGGTCACACTCTATGAGGGCGGCGTCGGGGCGTACGTGACCGGAACGGCGTTGGACTGACCGGCGAGCGTCTTGACGCTGAACGGAACCACGAGCGGATTCGTGGTCGCCGCCTGCGGCGGGGCGACGATCTGCATCTCGGTTCCGGTCACGTAGACGTAGTCGACGTCGATCGAGGATTCGAGGGCCGGATCGCCGAAGTCGGCCCAGTCGATGTCCATCGGCGCGAAGCCGACTCCATGGGCGGTGAGCACGGACGTGCCGTCCTCGTTCAGCCAGCTCCCGGGGCCGGCTGAGGTCGAGACCGAGGTCACGCGCGGCGCCGGTAGGTAGTCGTACTCGGTGGGGGCCAGCTGCGTCTCGCACCCGCAGCCGGCCGGGGCCACGAGCACCCCGAGGTTGTTGACCTCGATCGCACCCTCGAGCGGCGGGAGGATGTGTGCGGTCGCGCTCGTTCCGTTGTGATTGGTGACCTTGACCTGGACCTGGCAGATGTCGTTGCTGGCGTTCTCGCCCTCGTACACCCCCGTGGTGGGCAGCGGCGAGCACGCCGTGCTCGCCGAAAACGGCGGTGGCGTGGCCGTGATCCGATTCGGGCCGTCGACCGTGAAGTCGCGCGCGGGCACGCCGCCGAAGGTGACCTTGGTCGCGCCGCTGAAGCCCGAACCGAGAACGGTCGCGGTCCCTGGCGCGGACTCGGATCCGCCGAACGGGATCACGGCCGTGACGCTCGGGACCACGCTCGTCGCGGTGCCATCGACGTACTCGAACGTGGAGCTCGGACCGGGCGCGCTCGTTTCGCCGTCGGCCGCGGTCACGATTACCTCAGCCGGTCCGGCGCCATCCTGGGGAGCCGGCGCGTTCGGCGGCAGCGTCCGCGCCGCCGCCGGCAGCGTCGCAGTGATCGAGGTCGCGCTGTTGACCGTGAAGGCGTTGGACGCAAGTTGTGCGCTGCCGACCTCGATCCCGGCCACGTCCGGCACCCCGCCGGACTCGAACCCGCTGCCGGTGATCGTGACGCGCTCACCGCCGGCGGTGCTGCCGTAGGCCGGGCTCAGGTCGGTGACCACGGGACGGACCGTCGTGGTCGCGAAGCTGCACAGGTAGTAGGCCAGCCCCGCGCCTCCGTTCGGAGCGGTGAGCTGCGGGGAGCCCAGCCCCGACGCTAGGTCGTACCCCGTCGTCGCCGGGAAGACGAGGCCGCCGTCGAGGTCGTAGACGTCGTTGTTCCCGGTCGTCACGTCGGTGAACGAGGCGGCGTAGTCGGCCGAGTTCGACGCCACCGCGTACAGCAGTGGGCTGACGAAGCCGACGCCGTCGCGGGTAGAAGATCGCGAGGCGCACGTCTGTGAGGCGTTGATCACCGCGAGCATCGCCGCCCAGATCGGGGTCGAGGAGGAGGTTCCGCCGATCGTCACCCAACCGCCCTCCGATGCGTCGTAGACCGTGACCGCCCCGGTGAACTCGTCTCCTTGCGAGGAAACGTCGGGCACGAGCCGGCACGGCGTCGAGGACCCGGCGCCGGCCACGGACGACTGACAGAAGTTGGGCGCGTAGCCGAACTCCTGCTCGACCGCGTTGGCGTTCGTGTAGTCGGCGCCGCCGGGCAGCGCGATCCCGGGCACGTCGCTGTCCCGCTGCCAGATCGGCATCGTCCACGACTCGGAGATGCCGCCGCCGGTGGCGCCCCCCGTCCCGCCGTCGTTCCACACTCGCTCCACGGGCGGCTCGACCGCGGCGTTCTCGATCGTCGTTCCGCCGACGGAGACGACGTACGGCTGGCTTCCCGGGTCATCGACGGACACGGGGTTCTGCCCCGACGCGACGGTCGAGGTCTCGAACGTGTTGCAGTCGTCCGAGCCATTGTCCCCAGCCGCTGCGAACACCGACTGCCCCTGGGCGGCGGCCTGCTCGAACAGGAGGTTCTCGGCCTGCTGCAGGCCCGGCTGTCCGGCCTGGATCGCCTGCTCGCACAGCCCCCAACTCGTGCTGATGATCTGGTCGCGGTCGGCATCGATGATCGCTGCGTACTCGTCGACCGGGTCGTAGATCACGCCGTTGGTTCCCGGGCTCGGACCCTCGTAGACGTCGATCGTCGCGTCCGGCGCCATCGCCGAGAGGTCCTCGACATCGAGGTTTGCCTCGCCGCTGCCTGGGCCGGTCGGCTGTCCGCCGTCAACCGGGATCACGTGCAGGCGGCTGAGCATCGCCGCCGCCCTCCCCGCGCCGAAGTAGCAGGTGTCGAACGTCCTCACGTCGGAGTACAGGAACGGCTCGAGCTCGTACAGCGCGATGTGCTGACCCTGGCCGAGATCGCCGCTGTCGTACAGCCCGAACGCGCCGTACGCGTGGGCGATCTGGTCGTCGGTCAGCCCCCCGAACTGCTGCGCATCGGCGGTCGCAGCCGGGCAGGGCGTGGGGGCGCCGCTCGGATGCGAGAACGTGGCCGTCGCCGCGCGGCGGATCCGTCCGCGGTCAGAGGCGGGCGCCCGCGCGATCCCTGCCGGCCTGACGCGGACGAGGTCGTTCAAGCCGACAACGCCGATCACCGAGCTGGCGACAGTCGACGGCAGCGCCGCGGCGGACGTCGTCGTCTGTCCGGTGGAGCCATCGGCGAGCCGGTAGCGCCTCACGCCGGTCCGGAATGCATGCTCGATGTGGGCGACGCTGCCGGAGAAGTTGATGAGCAAGCGATCGCTCGAGACCCCGGTGACACGCAGGCCATCCGCGGCCAGTTGCGAGCGCACGTCGTCGATTGTCGCCTTGGTCGCCCCGAACCGGCCGGCGAACGCGCCCGCCGGCAGATACTGGTGATACAGCGGTGAGCTGGGGTCACTGACGGCATCGATGAACCGCACGAGCGCCGCGTTGTCACGAGGCTTCAGGACGACCGTGCCCGACAGCGAGGCCGACGATGACGCCGCGCCGAGCGACCGCGCCCCGGCCGGCACGCGCGGGGCGGCGCCGACACGGACCATCCGGGGGGAGCTGGCCGCGGCCACGCCCGACCGAATCGCCACCGGCAGCACGACGAGCGCGACCACCAGCACCGCCCAACGGAATCCCTTAGCCATGACAGCCTCCAACGTTGCGTACGAGCACCCACCACGCCAACCCGGGCAGGCCCCAGCGGCAGGCCGCTTATATCACCGCTCGGTTCGGCTCGTCAACCGACGCTACGGCCGCGCCCATCGACTAATCGAGCGGCGCGCCGACTAGCGGCTGAGCAGCGCGGCGATGCGCTCGGCGGCCTGCTTACCCGCGCGTTGCTTGACGCGGCCTTCCTTGGCGGCGCCGCGGACTTCGACGGCGGTGCTGCTCGCTCCCTGCGGCGTAATCGTGATCGTCACCACCGCTGGATTCATGTTCAGGAAACCGGCTTTGACGATGCCACGGACGATCTGGGGATTCTCCGGTGCGTCGTCCTGGTCCTCCGTCAGGACACGGCCCGCGACCGTCAGGCTCCTGTACGCACGCGCGACGGCGGTTGCCGCGGGAACCTCGAGCGTAAGGCTGACTTCGTGCGTGTTCTTCGGCAGCCGCTCGGCCGCGCGCTCCGCGCCGACCCGAGCACCGACCTCCCCCGGGAATGCAGGAACGGATTGGCCCGTTAGGTCGCCCGCGAGCTCCGCGCCGATCTTGGCGCCTTCCTCGCCGACCTTGCCGAGCTCACGCTCGAGGATCTCGTCTTCGTCGTCGCCCACGCCGATCCGCTCCAGCAGCCGGAGTCTCTGCTCAAACCGTGTCCAAGTCAAGGGGTGATGTCTGACCCTTGTGAGTGCAGATGAATCGCCGAGAGCAGACGGTGTCGACGATCTCGGTCGCGCACCATCTCGCGGGCCTGCTCAAGGCTCTCGCCCTTGTTCCACGCGATCGACGCGATACTTGCGTGCGTGATGGTTCGTCGTGCTCGCCGTGAGGACGCTGGGGCTATCGCTGGCTTGCTCGGTGAGCTGGGGTATCCAGCGTCCGAGGGGGAAGTGCATGACCGCCTTGCTGGGCTCGGTCCTGACGATCTCGTCTTGATCGCCGATGACGGCGCGGGCTTGGTGTCGTTCCACCGCATCCCGCGGTTGGCCGAGGGAGACGCGTTTGTCCGTATCACGGCGCTTGTGGTCCACCGCGAGCGGAGAGGACGGGGCGTGGCCCAGGCGCTGCTGGCCGCCGCCGAGGAGGCAGCGTGGGAGTGGGGTTGCGACCTGATCGAGGTTTCGTCAGGACGTCGTGCCGAACGGGCGTCGGCTCACCGGCTGTATCGCGCTGCCGGCTTCACCGATACCGCGGAACGGTCGGTGCGCTACTGGAAGCGCGTCCGATCGCAACCATTGCGAACTGAGCCATCGACAACCTGAGCCGTTCAGGCAAGCAGTGAGAGGTGATGCGGATCCAGGTAGCGTGTCGGCTGTGCTGGCGTTGACGATGCAGTCTGAGCTGCTGAGCGAGATCGGGGTACGGAGAAGCAACGAGGATGCGGTGTTCGCCTCGCCGCGGCTGGCCGCGGTTGCTGATGGCGTCAGTGGCGCAGTCGGGGGCGGGATCGCGAGCCGGCTGGCGATTGACAAGCTGGTCGCGCTTGACAAGCGGCGGCTGTCGCACCCGCTCGTCCGCGAGCTCGTGGACGCGGTCGCCGATGCGAACGCGGTGATCGCGTTCGCGACGTTCCATGATCCGCGCCTGGAGGGGATGGCCACGACGCTCACGACGGTCGCTCTGTCCGACGAGGGCGAGTATCTCGTCGCCAATGTCGGCGATTCGCGCATCTACCTGCTGCGCAACGGATGTCTGCGCCGGCTGACCCGCGATGACAGTCTGGTGCAAGCGATGATCGAGCACGGCGCGCTTACCGAGGATGAAGCTCGCCACCATCCGCAGCGCTCGGTCGTGCTCGAAGTTCTCGACGGTGTTGAGCGTCAGCTTCCCGCGTTGAAAGCTGTGCAGGCGCAAGCGGGTGATCGTCTGTTTCTGTGCTCCGACGGGATCACCGACTACCTGTCCGACGCGGAGGTAGCCGAGCTGCTGAACGTGATGGATGCCGCTGCTTCGCTGCGTGGGCTTGTCAACGCGGCGCTGGGGCACGGCAGCCGCGACAACCTCACCGGGGTCGTCGCCGATGTCATTACCAGCGAAAGCCCGTGTGACGGCTGGCTAGACGCGTTGCCTGCCTGAGCCGCGTCGAGGTAGAGCGTCACCTCTTGCTGTGGGCCTCGAGCCGGCCGGATGGCCCAGGTCAAGCTGCCACTCACGCCCGCGCGCCCAGTCAATCTCCGGCGCTCGATCTCTTTGAGCCCTACGCGCTCTGCCTCGTTGTCGTCTGCTTGCCGTGCCCCGGAATCACGGGGCCTGGGGTTTGGCCTAGAGTCGACCTGCGCTGGTCGACCTCGCGGTAAGGGGCGCTCCGGGGTAGGCGAGGAAACAGATCGCAGGAGCAGCCCACCAGCGCATTGGAGTGGTCAAGTCACAGATCGTCGATTTCATCCCTCAGGGGCGGCCACCGGGGGGCGGGGAACGCTGTCGCATAACGCCGACTGGATGCAATGCTTGCTGGCGTGGAGCTAGAGGTCGTCACGTGCGCCGAGCGTCCTGATCTCCAGGAGGAGGCGGCGGCCGCGTTTCGTGAGCACTGGCCGGAGTTCATTTTTCATGATCAGCTGTCGAAGCGGTACATCGGCCGCGTCGGTGAGTACTTCGGAGAGTTCTCAATCCTCTTGCTGCAGGAAGGGTCTGTCGCC
Organism: Solirubrobacteraceae bacterium; assembly: GCA_030038955.1. Taxonomy (GTDB): domain Bacteria; phylum Actinomycetota; class Thermoleophilia; order Solirubrobacterales; family Solirubrobacteraceae; genus Palsa-465. The sequence goes on along the minus strand of JASHQV010000066.1, from coordinate 106 downwards.
GCGGGCGGATGGGGCGTCCCGTTCTGCTGGGATGGGACCGCTGCGCGCCTGCCTGCTGGATATCGGACAGCGCTCGCGGCGTCAGTCGAGACCCGGGAGGCTGGGC
>JASHQV010000065.1 GCA_030038955.1 Solirubrobacteraceae bacterium | reverse complement strand
CGGCCTGGCGCCCCGCGCTCGGGCCAGGGCCTCGACCTCGGCGAGCACCTTGCCGGCGGCGGCGGCGGCAACGCCGCCGCCGCCGGCCGCCGCGATCGCCAGTGCCGCCACTTGCTCGGCGCAGCCGGCGAGCTCGACGCCGGTGACATCGGCGCTCGTGCTGACGTCGAGTCGGGCGGTGGCGAACACGGCGCGCAGCTGCCGGACGAAGGCGCGGTCGAGCGAGGCGATCGCGATCGCGTCGCCGCGCTCCAGCGCCCCGGCGAGAGCGGATCCGCCCAGCACCGCGATCGCACGTGCCTGGCAGCGCTCGGCGGAGAACGCGGAGGGCAGCGTTCCGAGCGGCGGCACGAGCCCGCCCGACAGCACCAGGACGCCGGCACGGCGAGGGATCCGGGGACCGTGGGCGGCCAGCACGGCGGGCAGCGCGCGAGCGGGAACCGCCAGGCAGATGAGATCATGGCCGCTGAGCTCGAGGCGCGAGGCCCGCGTCACCGTGACTCTGTCGGGGAGCTGCACCCCCGGCAGGTAGTGGTCGTTGACGCGCGTGCCCGCCAGAGCCTGCGCCTGCTCCTGGGTGCGGCAGGCAAGCTCGACGCCATAGCCGGCCCGGGCGAGCGTGACGGCGAGGCTGGTCCCCAAGCTGCCGGCGCCGATCACCGCGGCACGCCGGATCGGCGGCAGCCCGCCGAGCCACTCCCACTGCAGCATCACGCACGGCCAGATCCGCTCGGTGACGGCGGCGGCGAGCTGAGGCGAGGGCTGCTCGACGCGCGCGAACCGCAGCGGTCGGCCGGCGCGGATCCGCACCTTGTGCGGGCGGATCCGCCAGCCGCGGCGGACCGCCTCGGTGCCGATCACCGCCACCGGCACGACCGGGGCGCCGGTTTCCAGCGCCAGGCGACCGACGCCCCGGTGAGGCTTGCCGAGCGCGCCCGGGCGGATGCGCGTGCCCTCCGGGAAGATCAGGACGATGTCGCCGCGCGCCAGGATCGCCTTGGCGGTCTCGATCGTCGCGCGGTCGCCGGCGCCACGGTCGACCGGGAAGGCACCGAGCGCGGCCAGGATCCAGGCGAGCCAACGGTTGCCGAACGCCTCCTTCTTGGTGACGTAGTGCATCGGCCGGCGCCGGCTGACCATCGTGCCGATCACGAACGGGTCGAGGAAGCTGCGATGGTTGGCGGCGACGATCACCGGGCCCTCCGCCGGGATGTGCTCCCGGCCGATCCGGGACATCCGCAAGTAGATGCAGAAGAACGGCTCGAGCATGCCCCGCACGATCCAGTACACGAGCAGGTTGGCGCCATTGCGGCGCGCCCGCCGGTGGAGCGTTGCCTGATCCATCGCACAAGCGTTACCCGCGCGACGGCCGGCCGTTACAGTTGCTCGGGTTGAGCCTGGGCATCGATCGCACGCGAACGCTCCGAGGAGCGGCTTCCGGCGCCATCGCCGCATGCCTGTGGACGCTCCTGCAGCCGCTCGACAAGCGTGCCTTCGGCTGCCGCTACGACGACATCGAGCTGCTCGGCAAGGCGATCACGCGGGGCGACGGCTGGTACGCGCTGGGGGTCGGGCTGCACCTGCAGAACGGCGCTGTGTTCGGAGCCGCGTACGCCAACGTCGCCCCGCAGCTCCCGCTCGCACCGGCGCTGCGGGGGCCAGCGATGGCGCTCACCGAGCTGTTCGCGACATGGCCGCTGTCGGCGCTCAGCGATCGCCATCATCCGGCGCGCGACGAGCTGCCGACGCTGCGCGGCAACCGCCGCGCCTTCTACCAGGCGATCTGGCGGCACCTGCTGTTCGGGGTGGCGCTGGGCGAGCTGGAGCGGCGGCTGAATCCGGAGCCGGCGCCGCTGATCGTCGAGGCCGTCTATTCGAGCAACGGTCACGGCGACATCGAGCACGCCGTCGGCGCGGGCGCGGGCGGCGCCCGCGAGCGGTCGGACGGGTAGCGCCGCACCGGGGCGGCGCGCTCAGGAGCGTCGGCACGCCGCCAGGACGCCGGATCGCTTCCCGACGCTGCCTGAGCTCACGCGATCGCCAGCAGCAGCGCGACGAACGCGAGGTAGGCCGCGATGATCGCGGCCCCGTGAGCGCGCCGCAAGCCGCGCGCACGGTGTGCCGCCAGCAGGGCGGCGACGGTGATCGTCAGGTAGGCGGCGGCGGTCAGCGTCGCGCCGGCGGTGGGCGCCCCGAGGCCGGCGATCGCACCGGGCAGGAGCAGACCGGCGGCGACGTTCAGGGCGTTGCTGTTCATCGTCGTGCTGAGCGTTGCCGCCCCGCGGCCGCGCGCGGCCAGGTAGACGGCGGCGGCGCCGTTGGGGATGCTGGTCACGGCGGCCAGCAGCAGCCCCCCGGTGATTGCCTCGGGCCAGCCGAGGCGGCCACCGATGCGAGCGCCCGTCTGCTCCATCGCGATGCTCGCGCCGACGACCACGGCGGTGGCGATCGCGGCCGCAGCGACGTCGCGGCGCTGACCGGCGCGGGGGTGCAAGGCGACCTCCAGCTCAACCTCGGAGTCGGCGATCGCGCCGGCGATCCAGGCGAGCCAGCGCGACGGCAGGCGCAGCCGCCGCAGATGCTCGTGCGGCACGCCCAGCAGCACCAGGTAGGGTCCGAGCACGCCGAGCACGAGCACGAGCCCGGCGACCGCGGGAAGTACCCCGAGCACGGTCAGCAGGCAGACGGTGGCAATCCAGATCGCCACCGCACCCTCCATCGTCACGACCCGCCGGTGCAGTGCGACCCGTCCCGCGACCACGGCGCTCAGCCCGAGCAGCGCGGCCAGGTTGAAGACGTTCGAGCCGAGCGCCACGCCAGCGCCGACGTGTGCCTGGTGGCTGGCCATCGCGGTGATCGCGGCGGTGATCTCGGGAGCGTCGGCGGCAAGCGCGGCGAGCATCCCGAGCAGCGCCTCGGTCAGGCCGAGGCGCGCGCCCACCCGCTCGAGCCGGGACACCAGCAGCCAGCTGGTGCGCAGGCTGACGCCGGCGGCAAGCACGAACAGCGCGATCAGCAGACCGGTGCTCACGCCGCCCACGAGCCCAGACGGTGTGCGAGCCACCGGAGGCGTAGCGTTGGCGCGGTGCTGATCCGCCGAGCCGAGGACGGTCTGCTGGTCATCGGACAAGCGTCGCATGCGTGGCTGTCAGGACAGCTGGCGCGGGCCTGGGGCAACGAGCGCTTCCCCGCCCCGACGCCGCGGGAGGAGGTGTGCCTGGCGGCGCTCCAGCACGACATCGGCTGGACCGAATGGGACCTGCATCCCACGCTCGACGCCGAACGGGGGCAGCCCCACTCGTTCCAGCAGCTGCCCGAGCTGGCAACCCACATCGAGCTGTGGCGGAACGCTCCCGACCGTCTGCTCACGCAGAGCACCTACGCGGCGCTGTTGGTGTCGATGCACGGCACCGCCCTGTACGCCCGGCGTGACCTGAGCGCGCTGACCGCCGGCGATGCGGAGCTGGTCCGCGGCTACCTGAGCTCAGAGCGCGCCCGACAGGCTGAGCTGAAGGCGCTGCTCGCGGTCGCTGTCGATGAGCGGGAGCTCGCGCGCAACCAGCGGCTGATCTGGACATGGGACTCGCTGTCGCTGGCGGTGTGCCTGCCGTGGGACCCGCATACGGCGACGCGCGTGCCCGCGGTCGACGGCGAGGTGGACATCCGCATGCGGAGCACCGGGCCGCAGCGCTTCGAGCTGCGGCCGTGGCCGTTCGCCTCGGCGGAGGTGCACGTTCAGTGCGAGGCGCGGCAGCTGTCGGGAGGCTTCCGGGACGAAGCGGAGATGCGGGCCGCCCTCGCCCGGGCACCGGTTCGGCGACTGTCATTCGGGCTCAACCCGTGAGGCACGGGCACCACAGGCGGCGGGGCCGACGCCGACCGTCAGCCGTCGCAGGCGGCGGGGCCGACGCCGACCGTGAGCCATCGCAGTCGGCGGGGCCGACGCCGACCGGCGGGTGTCAGCTCCGCGCCGGCCGGCTCGACCCCGGCCCCGACGCCGGCGCTGGCCGGCGGTTGT
>JASHQV010000011.1 GCA_030038955.1 Solirubrobacteraceae bacterium | reverse complement strand
CGAGCGCCAGCGGGAGCTGCTCGATCGCTACCGGATCGCGTCCGCGGCCGAGCGCCGCTTCGTGCGCGACTCGCTGCGCGCCCAGCTGCGCGACAACTTCCCGGAGATGCAGGCGCCATGATCGACCCCGACGCCTACGCGGCGCTGCTCACCGACTGGTGCCTCCGATCCGAGCCGGGCCAGCAGGTGCTGATCTTGACCACCACGCTCGCGCAGCTACCGGCGGCGGCGCTGTGCCGGGTGCTGCTCGACCGCGGCGCCTGGCCGCTGCTGCGGCTGTCGCCACCCGAGCTGCTACGCGACTTCTACCACCACGCCCGCGACCGGCAGCTCGACTCGTTCGCGCCGCTGGAGCTGGTCGAGGTCGAGGCGGCGGACGCGGTGCTCCGGATCGAGGCGCCCGGCGATACCCGCGCGCTAGCGGCGATCGACCCGACCCTGCTCGCCCGCGTGGCGCGCGCTCGCGCCCCGATCCAGCGCGCACGCATGCAGGGCGGGCGCGTCGTCAGCATCTGGCCGACACCGGCCCTGGCCCGCGAGGCCGGGATGACCGAGCACGACTACGAGCAGCTGCTGAGCAGGGCGCTGTTCCTCGACCGTCCCGATCCGGTGGCGGCCTGGTCGGACCTGCGCGAGCGCCAGCAGCGGCTGATCGGCCGCCTCAGCGGTGGGCACGAGCTGCGCATCGAGGCGCCAGGCACCGATCTACGCCTCGACGTCGGCGGGCGCCCGTGGATCAACTCCGACGGCCGCCACAACATGCCCAGCGGCGAGGTGTTCACCGCCCCGCACGAGCGTTCGGCGACCGGCACGATCCGCTTCAACGTCGCTTCGGTGGCGCGCGGCGCCGAGGTGGCCGGCGTCGAGCTGAGCTTCGCGGAGGGACGCGTGGTCCACGCCACCGCCGAGCGCGGCGAGCAGCAGCTGCTCGCCGCGCTCGCCACCGACGACGGCGCCCGCTACCTCGGCGAGCTCGGGATCGGCACCAACGGCGGGATCGATCGCGCCACGGGCTCGACGCTGTTGGACGAGAAGCTCGCCGGCAGCGTCCACCTCGCACTCGGCCGTTCCTACCCGCAGTCCGGGGGCACCAACGTCTCGGCGCTGCACTGGGACCTGGTCTGCGACCTGCGCGCGGGCGGCGCACTGAAGCTCGACGGCGAGGCGATCCTCAACGACGGCGTGCTGGCGCCGTGAGCCGAGGTAACTTGCACGAGGGAATGCCCGCCGAGCCGCTCTGCCACTAGATGCGCCGCACGAAGATCGTCGCCACGATCGGACCTGCCTCGTCCGACCGCGAGACGCTGACGCGGATGATCGAGGCGGGCCTCGACGTCGCGCGGCTCAACTTCTCCCACGGCGATCGCGAGCTGCACGCCGAGAACGCTCGCCGGATCCGCGAGGCGGCGGGGGCGGTCGGGCGCCAGGTGGCGATCCTCCAGGACCTCCCGGGACCGAAGATCCGGATCGGTGCCCTCGATGAGGACATCGCCGAGCTCAAGCCCGGCGAGCGGCTGGTGCTGTGCTGCGGCTCGACCGCGGTCGGCAACGAGCGGCGCATGTCGGTCAGCTGGGATGGACTCGCCGACGGTGTCGATCGCGATGACGTCATCTATCTCGCCGATGGCGCCATCCGCCTGCGCGTCACGAGCGTGCGTGCGCAGGACGGCGAGATCGAGACCGCCGTCGAGGTGGGCGGCTCGGTCGCCTCCCGCCAGGGCCTCAACATCCCCGGATCGACGCGCGGGCTCAACTCGGTCGCCGAGGAGGACCTGGAGATGCTGCACTTCGGCGAGTCGATCGGAGTCGACTTGGTGGCGCTGTCGTTCGTGCGCAGCGCCGACGACGTCACCAGCGTCCGCCGCCACACGCGCCTGCCGCTGATCGCGAAGATGGAGAAGCCACAGGCCGTGGACGCCGCCGAGGAGATCATCCGCGCGGCCGACTGCGTGATGGTGGCGCGCGGGGACCTCGGCATCGAGCTGCCGATCGAGGACGTGCCGATGGTCCAGAAGGAGCTGCTGCGGGTCGCCGGACGGCTGGCGCGTCCCTCGATCACGGCGACGCAGATGCTCGACTCGATGGTCAACTCCACGCGTCCCACCCGTGCCGAGGCGACCGATGTGGCGAACGCGATCCTCGACGGCACCGACGCGGTGATGCTGTCGCAGGAGACCGCAATCGGTCAGTACCCGGTGGAATCGGTGGCGATGATGGCCTCGATCGCCGAGCGCACCGAGCGCGGCCTCCCCTATCGCGAGTGGAACGAGCACCGGGTTCGCCGCGACGCCCGGGACCCCGCCTACACCGTCGCCTACAGCGCCTGTGCCGCCGCCCACGATCTGCACCTGGCCGCGCTGGTCGTGCCGACGCTGTCGGGCCGCTCGGCCCGGCTGATCTCCGCCCACCGCCCGCACGTGCCGATCTACGCGCTGTCGCCGGGCAAGGAGACGGTGCGCCGCTGCGGCCTGATGTGGGGCGTCCAGGCCGCCTCGATGCGCCGCCACGAGGTCACCGAGGCGCTGATCGCCGACGCTGCCCGCCGGGTCGTCGAGCTGGGGTGGGTCGAGCCGGGCGCGCGCGTCGGAATCACCGCCGGGCTGCCGAGCGGCAACCCCGGCACCACCAGCCTGCTGCAGGTCCAGCGGGTGTAGCGGATCGGCGGGGATGCCGTGCCGCCAGCCGGCATCCCCGGAAGCTCCGTGCGCAGCGACGGCGCGGCTCAGCCGGCGCGGGCGCCGCTGTAGAACTCGGCCTCCTGCTCGCCCAGCTCGGTCGCCGGCGGATCGCCGAAGAACCACTCGCGGGAGATCCGATGGAAGTTCCCGCGCGCGTGCAGCTGGGCGAGCACCGCCAGCGTCAGCACCTCCATCCGCCGTCCGAAGATGTGGTCGGGTGGCGCGGACTCGTGACGCAGCTGGCCGAAGTAGGCCGAGCGCGGGTCGCTCATGTCGATCAGCACCTGCGTGGCGATCTCCGGCGTCAGCTCGATCTGCTGGTCGACCGTGTACCAGGCAGTGGCGGCGCGGAAGTGCTCGAGCACTCGCCGCGGGTTGAACTTGTCCGGCTCGGGGAAGAAGCCGACCTCGGTGCCGAGCCGCATGATCGTGTCGGCATCGCCGTCGACGGTGGCCCGGATCACCTCCTTCTCCAGCTCCACCGCCGCCTCCGGCATGCGCTTGAACAGCCCGAAGTCGATGAACGCCATGCGTCCGTCGTCGAGCAGCATCGAGTTGCCCGGGTGCGGGTCGCCCGAGAACTGGTGGTGGCGGTACAGGCAGCCGAAGTAGAAGCGGAAGATGATCTCGCCGACCCGGTCGCGGTCCTTGCGCGGGTGGCGCTTCAGCGCCTCGAACCCGGTCCCCCGCACGTACTCGCTGACCAGTACGCGCTCGCGCGACAGCGAGGTGATCACCTCGGGCACCTTGATGAACGGGTGGCCGCGGTAGATCCGCGCCAGCGCACGCTGGTTCTGGGCCTCCAGCTCGTAGTCGAGCTCCTCCTCGATCCGGTTGCGGATCTCCTCGCCGACGGTCTTCGGGTCGAGCCCGGGTGCGATCCGCTTGGCCAGCCGCAGGATCATCCCGATGTTCTGGAGGTCGGCGCGCACGGCCGCCGCCACGCCCGGATACTGGACCTTGACGGCCACTTCGCGGCCGGCGGCCGCGTCGCCGCGGCCATCCTCGCGCAGCCGTGCCCGGTACACCTGTCCGATCGAGGCAGCCGCGATCGGCTCGGGCTCGAACTCGGCGAACAGCTCGTCCAGCGGGCCCTCGAGCTCGTCCTCGATCACCCGCTGCATCTGCTTGAACGTGACCCGCGGGGCGGCGTCGCGCAGTGCCGCCAGCTTGTGCTGGAACTCCTCCTGATAGGGCTCGGGGACGATCCCCGGGTCGAGGAACGACATCACCTGTCCCACCTTCATCGCCGCGCCCTTCATCGTCCCCAGCGTCGCGACGATCTGCTCGGCCGCCTCGATGTTGCGACGCTCGAGCGCCGCCGCGGCGCTCTCGCGGCTGCGGGCCACATTGGCTGCACGGGTGCCGGCCTGGCGGATCGCCTGGCCCGCGGCGAGCCGGCCGACTCGCGCCGTGCGGGAGACGCGACCGGTCGGGATCTGCTCGTCGGCCACCGCTCAGCCGGTCCGGCCGCCGAGCCGGCCGGGCTCGACCTGCGACCCGGGAACGATGTCGTCCGAGCCGTCCGGCCAGCGGACCCAGGCCTTGTGGCCGCCGTCGTAGTCATCGCCGAGCAGGATCAGCGTCGCCGGGCGTCCGAGCGCCGTGCATGGCTCCGCGCCCTCGGGGTCGAGGCCGCGCCAGATCCGCACGAAGCGGTTGTGCTCGAGCTCGTCGGCGACCGTCGTCGCCTCGGCGTGACCGGGATGGATCCTGGTGGCCGGCGCGAGCGTCAGCAGGCCGTCCATGATCGAGCTCCGCAGGTCTGCGTAGGTCGCATGGCCGGGAGCATGGACGCCGCCGACCGAGCCCTTGAACAGGGTGTCGCCGGTGAACACATCGGCGTCGCCGACAAGCAGCGAGATCATCCCGGTGGTGTGGCCGGGTGTGTGCAGCGGCACGATCCGCAGCGCGCCGGCGGTGAGCGTCTCACCCGGCACGAGCGTTCCGGTCGCCTGCGGGACCTCGGCGCGCTCCAGCTCGTGGATCAGCACCGGCGTCCCGGGATGGCGCCCGAGCACGCGGTCGAGCTCGGCCACGTGGTCGTGGTGGTGGTGCGTGAGCAGCACGTGCGTGAGCCGGCAGCGCATGCGGTCGAGCGCCTCCAGCAGCGGCTCGACCGGCCCGCCGGCGTCGATCATCACCGCGTCGGAGCCCTGCTCGTCCGCCACCAGATAGGTGTTCGACAGCCACGAATCGCTCATCGAACGTTCGATGATCACCGTATTAAGCGTACCGGTCCGGGTAGTGGCTTGGCACCGTGCGGGTGATCGCTCGCCGGGCCTCGGGCGGCGAGCGGTGTCCGCGCGACGCGGACAGCTCTGCGCGACTCAGCGCCGCTCGATGATCTCGATCCGATACTGGTCGGGATCGCGCACGAAGCAGATCCGCGACCCCTCCCTGCTGACCGTATAGGGCGGGCGCTCCGGGCGGATGCCCTGCTCGGCCAGCCGTGCCAGCGTGGCATCGAGATCTGGGCTGGTGATCGCGATGTGGCCGTAGCCGGTACCGAGCTCGTACGGCTCCGTACGGCCGATGTTGTAGGTCAGCTCCAGGCGCGGCTCGTCGCCATCCTCGGGAAGGTTCAGGAACACGTTGATCGCCTCGTCGCCGATCGGGCTGCGGCGGCGCTCGTGGAAGCCGAGTGCCTCGTAGAAGGCCACCGAGCGGTCGATCTCGGTGATCCGGTAGCAGGTGTGAATCAGGCTCATGCCGGAAAGCGTATTGCGTGAGCACACAATCGAGTCGAGTGACTGAAGCGATCCGCCAGCGAGCGGCAACGATGCGCGTAGTAGCCTAGAAATCCGGCCGATGCCCGCTGCCAACAAGATCGCCTACCTGCTGGAGCGCCTCGCGCAGGGGGTCTCCGCTCACGACCGCGAGAACCCGAGCCATCACACGTGGGGGATCGGGATGGCGCATTTCGACATCGAGCGGCTCGGCTTGGAGGAGGGCGAGCAGATCCTGCCCGGGATCGTGCTGCAGTCCGACGGCGGCGTCACCGGCGCCTTCCGGGTCCTATGCGACGGCGACCACGATGCCGGCCTCGAGCAGGAGGACGAGGAAGTCGTGGACGCGGTCGCCGAGTCCGAGCGCGAGCTGGTGATCCCGGCGCCGAGCCAGCGGCCGCCGCTGCAGCCACCGCTCTAATCGCTGGCCGGCGCGGCGATGCCCGCCAGCTGCGCGATCTCGGCGGCCAGGCGCGTGATCGTCGGGCACTCCAGCCCGTGCCGGACGGCTGCCCGGATCACCGATCCCTGGATCGCCTCCAGCTCCGGGATCCGCCCGGCGGCGACGTCTCGCTGCATCGACGAGCCGAGCCCGGCATGCGCCGCGTCGAGCTCGGCGAGCGCCGCCGCCGGCTCGATCTCGGCGCCGTCCGCACCTGCGACCGCGGCCGCCTCCTCGATGCAGGCGACCAGCAGCGACCGCCACTCCGGGTCCGCCCGAATCGCGCCGATCGTCCATCCGCTGACCGTGGTCGTGGCCGACAGCGCGTTCAGGCGCACCAGCTTCGACCACAGCACCTGCGCCTCGCTCGCTCCGAGCCGCGCCGGGATCCCGGCGCGCTCGAGCGCCGCAGCGGTCGCGGCGAGCGCGATCGCGGTGTGCGCGTCGTCGGCGGCCAGGTCGACTCGCACCTGTGGGCTCGTCTGCACGATCCGCGCGGGGGCGGGGCGGTCCGACTCGATCCGGATCACGCCTGCGGCGACGCGTTCGCGCCCAAACCGCGCGCGCAGCACGCGCATCTGATCGAGGCCGTTGAGCAGCGGCACGACCAGTGCCGGCGGCGTCACGATCCGCTCGAGCGCCGCCGCCAGGCCGGTGGCCTTGGTGGCGACGAACAGCACCTCGACCGCGTCCGTGAGCCGGCTGACCGCGCGCGGCCGGGCCACGAACCGGCCCAGCAGGGCGCTGTCGACGGCGATCCCGTCGCGCGCGATCAGCGCCGCCGTCGGCTCTCGTGCGATGACCGTGACCTGGTCGCCGGCGCGCGCCAGCGCGCCGCCGACGAAGCCGCCGACGCCCCCGGGTCCCAGCACCGCGTAGCTCGTCACGCGGGGAAGCTTGGCACGGCGTCCGCGCCGTTTGCCCGGATCAATCGAATGACCTGTGGATGCAAAGCGCGCGATAGCGACATTTGCATCCACAGATCGCGCATCCGCCCCGGATTCCGCGCACCGATTCCACGCATCGTTACCTTTAGTGCGTGGCAGCTCAACCGGCCGTGCTGGCTCGCGGGCCCTGGAATCCCGGCGACGTCGAGGTCGCCTGGCGCTCTGAGGCGTACGAGCCCGACGCGGGGACGACGGCGGAGGCCGACCGCCTGCTGGCGAAGCTGCGCGACCGCGGCTCGCCCAGTCACGACGGGCTCGCTGCCCGGCTGGTCGACTTTCGCGCGGCCGACGGCAAGCTCGAGCTGGAGCTGCAGCCGATCCGATGGGCGCTGCGGCTACTGCCGGAGAACGCCGGCGGCAGCCTCTCGGCGCTGTGCGTGGTGCGCTCCGCCGACGGCAGCTGGCTGGCCGGTCGCCGGGCCGCCTGGCTGGCCTCCTGGTCCGGCCGCTGGGCGCTCGGCGCCGGCGGCTCCGTCGAGGTCGACGAGAATCCCACGCGCACGCTGCAGCGCGAGCTGCAGGAGGAGTGGGGCGTCGACCCTGAGCGACTCAGCATCGAAGCACTGATCCAGTCTCCCACCGGGATGATCATGCTGATCGGCCAGGCGTGGCTGCCCGACGGGGCCAGCGTCACGCCTGATCCCGAGCACGACAAGTTCGCCTGGTGGCCAGCCGACCCGGCCCGATGGCCCGCGGAGGCAGACGCGCCGCTGCGCCGGATGGGCGCGATGCTGGGCGAGGCGTGAGGGCGACGGCGGTCGCGCTGGCGATCCGACGAGGAGGCAGGAGCCTCGGGCCGTGACCACCTCGACCGGCACTTCCATCCGTGATTCCAGGAGCTCCTCGCGGTTCGTCCAGGTGGTCACCTTCAACCGGCTGGAGGCGGTCTCGTTCACCCACTCCTGCATCTATCTGGCGCTGCTGATCACCGCTTTCGGGCTGGGCAAGCCCGAGCCGGCCACGTTCATCCTCGGCATGTCTCACGGGTGCATCTGGATCGCGATGTCGCTGATCTGCATCGCTGCGGCGCGCTATCGGGTGATCCCCTTCTGGCTGGCCGTGGCCGTGGCGGTGCTCGGCGGTCTCGGGCCGTTCATGGGCTCGCTCGGCTTCATCCGCGAGAGCCGCCGGCGCCGCGCGAGCGGGGAGCGTCGGCCGCAGCCCAGGGGGTGATGCGTACCAGTCCGGGGGCAGCGCACCAGTCCGTTCAGGGGGTGGCGCACATAAGTCACGTATGCGCGGCATTAAGTGCGTCAGGTCCTAGCGAGACGGGATTCACGACGGAAGCGCTTACGGTGGGCGGCACCCCCGTTACAGTTGCAGGAGGCGATGGCCGTCGAGACAGGCACGTTTCAGCTCGTGATGCCCGCGATGGGGGACTCCGTCGCGGAAGGCACTGTTCTCGAGTGGCACAAGCAGGAGGGCGACTCGGTCGAGGCCGACGAAGTCGTCGTCGAGATCTCGACCGAC
>JASHQV010000064.1 GCA_030038955.1 Solirubrobacteraceae bacterium | reverse complement strand
GCCGACGAGCTTCCGCGCGCAGAGTACGAAGCGTTGGTCGCGAAGGTCAAGGACATGGGGCTGTACTGCGCTGACGTCCCCGAGGAGCTCGGAGGCCCCGGGGTCGACACGCTCACGTTCACGCTGATGTCGGTCGAGCTCTCGCAGCACCGCGCCGGCCTGTACGCCCCGTGCTACGGCGTGTTCGGCGGCTCGGGTCTCGCGCAGCTACTCGAGGTCAACGACGACCAGCGCGAGCGCTATCTGTTCCCGGTGCTGGCCGGGGAGAAGCGAAGCTTCTTTGCGCTGACAGAACCGTCCGGGGGCAGCGACCCCGCCGGAGCGATTCAGGCGACTGCGCGCCGTGACGGCGATGACTGGATCCTCAACGGCACGAAACAGTTCATCAGCGGCGCCGACCGCGCGGACTTCGGGATCACCTTCGCGCGCACCGACCGGGACAAGGGCCGCGAGGGAATCACCTGCTTCATCGTGGACACCGATGCACCCGGCTTCCATGTCCGTCGCGTGATCCACACGCTGCGCTCCGCGCGCTACGCGACCGAGATCCAGTTCGAGGATCTCCGCGTGCCGTCGGCCAACGTGCTCGGCGAGGTGAACAAGGGGTTCGCGATCGCGCGTGATCGCGTCGCCCGCCAACGGATCCCGTACTCGGCCGGCTGCATCGGCGTCGCTACGGTCGCGCAGGAGATGGCAATCGCCTACGCCAAGCAGCGATCCACGTTTGGTGCACCACTTTCGACGCGTCAGGCAATCCAGTGGATGCTGGTGGAGAACGAGATCGATCTGCGCCAGGCGCGGTGGATCACCCTCGACGCGGCCTGGAAGGCCGACCACTCGGATAACTTCATTGCGTCTGCGGCGATGGCGAAGGTCGTCGCGACCGAGGCAGCGGGCCGCGTCGTCGATCGCGCGATGCAGATCCATGGGGGTATGGGCGTGGCAAAGGAGTTGCCGCTCGAGCGCTGGTATCGGGAGCTGCGGATCCGGCGGATCGGCGAAGGCCCGAACGAGATCCAGCGGATGCTGATCGCGCGCGACCTGTTGCGCGGGGCGCCGACCTAGCCGGACGACTCGGCGTACCGTGTCTGCGCCTCGGCCGAGATCGCGGCGTTGCCCTCGCGCCAGGCGACGTCGAGCACGCGTCGCGTGATCCGCCACCCTTCCGCCGTCCGCACGAACTCGTCGCGGTAAGTGCCGCCCATCTCGTAGGTGTTCCCGCCGGTGCGCTGGTCCGGCAGATAGTGCTGTCCATGCAGGTAGCAGCTGACGTGCGCCGTGTCGCCGTGGATCTCGATCACCGGGTTCGTGATCATGTGCTGGGTCGATTCGTATCCGCCGATCAGCGATGCGATCTTGGCTCCGATTGCCCGCGGGCCGGTGGAATCTCCGTGCGCGCCGATCGTGTATACCGCCTCGGCCGCGAACACCTGCGCAAGCAGCGCCCAGTCGCGCGTGTCGAGCGCCGTCGCGTAGCGGTACAGGACATCGGTGATCTCCAGCTTGTCCACGATCCGTTCGAGCTCCATCTGCTGCTCCTCCAGTCAGTCGAGCGCCGACATCGCGCCGGCCGCCGGTTGATGCCAGACCCGCTCGAGTGCGATCCCGGCAAGGATCAGCACTCCGCCAACGATCTCCATCGCGTACAGCCTGTCCGATAGCAGCACGACTGCGAACACAACCGCGAGAAACGGCTCGAAGTTCGCGAACAGCGCCGCGCGTGACGGGCCGACGCGATCAATCGCCGTGAACCACAGCAAATTGGTGAGGAACAGCGGGCCGACCACCGCGTAGCCGAACCCAAGCCACGCGAGCCACCCAAAGTTGAACTGCTGGGCGACGACTTGGTGCGCGCCCGCCGCCGCGAGCGGGAACCACCCGGTCGCGAGCACGACCGCCGAGATCCGAAACGGGGAATAGCGTCGCATCATCGGCGCGATCGCGATCGAATACGCGCTCCAGGTCAGTGCCAAAGCGATCGCGAGTAGCACGCCTTTGGCGCTCGAGCCGGCGTGGCCGGAGGAGAGCGCGACCAACGCAACCCCGACTACCGTCACGATCGCGCCGATCCAGAACGCACGCCCGAGCCGCTCGAGCCCAAGGGTCGCGGAGATCGCACCCATGAACATCGGCGTCGTGCCGAGCAACAGTCCGACCGTCGAGGCCTGCGTGAACTTGAGCGCGTACACGAAGCACAGCTGGTTGCAGAAGATCAGCCCACCCGCAAGCAGCACGAGCTTGATGTCGCGACGCTCGATCGCGAACGACCGCTCACGCCGGAACGTGTAGCCCGCAAATAGCGCAATCGCGAGGAAGTAGCGAATCGTCGCGTAGGCGAGCGGCGACCAGCCGTGCGAGATGAGGTACTTGGTGACCGTGAAGTTCAGCCCCCACAGCAGGACCGTCCCGGCGAGCATCGCGTCGACGACGCGCGAACGGCCAACGTAGTTGCGCTCGATCGATGGGGTCGAGACCGTCACGCGGTCGCCACGGCGAGCCGCTCGAGCTCGGCGTCGCTGAGCTCCAACGTGAGCATCGGCAGCTGCTCGGCCAGCTGATCAGTAGTTCTCGCGCTCGAGATCGGGGCGACCACCGTCGGCTGTGCGAGCAGCCAGGCGAGCGCGACCGCGGAGTCGGTCGTGCCGTGCGCGGCCGCGACCTCGTCGACTGCGGCAAGGGCGCGCCAGCCGCGATCGTCCGCGTACGAGCTTCCGTCGAGGCGACCGCGCTCAGACACGCCGGCCTGACCGGGGCGGTACTTGCCGGTGAGAAACCCCTTAGCGAGTGCGAAGTAAGGCACGCACGCGAGACCGTAGCGCTTGACCAGCCCGGCGCGGGTCTGCTCGTAGGAGCGCTCGAGCAGGTTGTAGTGCGGTTGCAGCGCGACGAACTTCGCGAGCCCCTCGCGCTCGGTGATCGCGATCGCCTCCTCGAGCCGGTCGGGCTCGTAGTTGGAGATGGCGAGGTAGCGTGCCTTGCCTGCCTTGACGACCTCGTCGAACGCGCGCACGGTCTCCTCGAGCTCAGCGTCCGGATCGTCGCGATGCGCGTAGAGAAGATCGATCTGGTCGATCCCGAGCCGTTGCAGGCAGTCATCGACGCGTGCGCGGACGTTCTCGGCACTGAGGCCCCCGAGCGACCCGATCTTTGTCGCAATCACCAGCTCGTCACGGCAACGGCGAGCGGCAAGCCAGTGTCCGATCACCGTCTCCGACTCGCCTCCGACGTGGCCATCGGCCCACACCGAGTATGAATCCGCCGTGTCGATGAAGTTGCCACCCGCCGCGACGTATGCGTCGAGCACATCGAACGACTCCTGTTCGCTCGCCGTCCAGCCAAACGGATTCGTGCCGAGGCACAGCTCGAACACGGACAGGTCGGTATCGCCGATGATCCTCATGTCTGTCTCCTTAGTGGACGGAAGAACTCGCGCAGGTCGTCTACGTACAGCTCCGGCTCCTCGGTAGGTAGAAAATGGCCCCCCCGCGGCAGCACGCTCCAGCGCGCGACCCCATACTGGCGCTCGGCGAAGCTCCTCGGCGGGATTCCGTGCGGCTCGGGCTCTGAGAGGTAGAACCCAACCGGAACCGGTACGGCGCCGGCGGGCGGCCGCATGCCCCGCCGCTCGCGCGCGGCCGTGTACGTGAGCACAGAGGTACCGAGCGTGCCCGCGCACCAATGCAACATCACGTGTGTCAGCAACTGATCGGCGCCGAAGCGGGCGATCGGGTCCGCCGCCCCGTCAGCCCAGGCCGACCACTTCTCGACGATCCACGCCGCCGCGCCGAGCGGCGAGTCGTTGAGCGCCACGGCGAGCGTGCGCGGTCGCGTTCGCTGGATGTGCTCGTACCCGCCTCCTTCGTCCCACCACCCGGACTCACGGGCAAGCCAGGCAACAGCCTCTGGGTCGGCTTTATCAGCAGTCGGCGCGGGGGAGGAGATCGCGTTGCAGCTGAGGTGCAGTCCGACCACGGCGGACGGCTCCTGTGCCCCGATCCACGCGGCCACGCGGGCTGCAATGTCGCCACCGCTGGCGCCGTAGCGCTCGTAGCCGAGCGCGGTCATCAGGCCGCGGAAGCGGCGTGCCATCCGCTCCGCGCCCGAGTCGGCGAGGTCGATCGGTGGCGCGCTGAACGGATAGCCGGGGAGGGAGGCGATCACGACGTCGAATGCATCCTCGGCGTTGCCGCCGAACTCGGAGGGTCGCGTCATCAGATCGACCGCCGGCAGAATCTCCGCGAACGAGCTCGGCCAGCCGTGGCTGATGAGCAGCGGCAGGGGGTTCGGTCCTTCGCCACGGACGTGAACCGCGTGGACGTCCATTCCGTCGACCTCGACCAGCACCTGATCGAACCGGTTCAGGCGCTGCTCCACCGCGCGCCAGTCGAACCGATCGCGCCAGTGCTCGAGCAGGCGCGCGAGGATCCCGTGATCGAGGCCGAGGTCAGGGGCGGCGAGCGGGAAGTCGAGAACGCGGCTAGCGGCGAGTCGCCGGTCGAGATCCGCCAGCGTCGCGTCGGGGACATCGATCCGGAACGGCCGGACCGAGCCCGTCGCCGGCTGTGTCATCGTGCCGGGGTCACGAGGCCCGTCCATACTCCTACGGTGCCCATCCCCACTCCATGAGCAGGCCCAGATCTTCCCGTAATCGAGGCGCCGGGTCCTCGCCGTCGACCAGTTCGTAGATCGTTGGCCCATCGTAGGCTCGCCGCTCAAGCGCCTGCGCGAACCCCATGAGATCCACCTCCGCGGCGCCGACCTGCGTGTGACCCCAACGGTCGCGCCACGAGTCGCTGATGTGCACAAGCTGGAGGAATTCGCGGCTCTTGTCGACCTCCTGCGCCGGATCGACCTTGGCGAAGAAGCTGTTGGCGCAGTCGAGTGCGATCCCCACCCCATCGATTCCGGACTCCTCGATGAACTCGGCCAGCTCGGAGGTCGTCTGCAGAAACCCGTAGGGCACCGTCTCGAGGCAGATCGTGACGCCGAGGCGGACGGCGACAGGGGCAAGGCGCTCGAGGTGGTTCCGCAGCACGCTGCGCGGGAGGTCCTCCGATCCCGGGATCAGCCCGTTGCGGCGCCCCGTGATCATCACGACGCTCTCACCGCCAAGCTCCGCGGTCAGCTCGATCGCGGAGCGGTACTGGTGGTAGCAGGCAGCCGACAGCTCGGCGTTCGTGCTGATCGGGTTCAGCTCGACAGGGTTGACCGAGATGCACTGGAGCTCGTAGCGCTCGATCTCGGCTCTGATCTTGCGTCGCTCGTCCGAGCTGACATCGGTGAGGTCGAGCAGCGGCGGGACTGCCGAGAGCTCGAGCAGGCGGTAGCCGGCCTCGGCAACCTGACGCATCGCCTGCTCGCGGTCAGCCCGGTATAGAAAGCCGAAGAGCGCGGCGCCAAGCGGCATGCTCACGGCGCCGGCTCCACTGTCTGCCCGTCGGCCCGCTCGAGGATCCGGCGCGCCTGCACGGCGTGCGGCGCATCGACCATCATCCCCTGCGAGACCGCGACCGTGAGATCATTGGACGCCGCCACGTCGAGTGCGTCGAGCACGCTCCGCGCCCAGTGGATCTCCTCCGCGGTCGGTGCGAACGCTTCGTTGACGGGCGCGACCTGGGCCGGGGACAGACAGGTCTTCCCGCTGAACCCGAGCTGCGCCGCCCAATCGGCGGCTCGCTTCGTGCCGGCGGCGTCGCGATAGTAGAAGTGTGCGGCGTCGATGCAGTCGATCCCGGCAAGCCGCGCCGCGAGGATGCAACGGCTCTTCAGATAAAGCGTTTCAAGGCTCTCGCCGGTGCGATCGAGCCGGTAGCCGTACTCGACGCTCATGTCCTCGGTCCCGAGCACCAGCGCCGTCATCCGCGGATCCGCAGTCGCGATCTCCTCAACGCAGCTGAGCCCGGTGATCCGCTCGATCACAGCGGCAATCAGGATCTGACCGTCGCGCAAGCGGTGCGCGCGCTCGGCCTCGGCAAGCAGCTCGGCGATATGGGTCATCTCGGCCGGATCGGAGACCTTGGGGATCAGAACCGCGTGCGGCGCACCGGCTGTCAGCGCCTCGATGTCGGCCTGAGCCTCGGCGCTCGTCGGTGGGTTGATCCGCACCCATACCTCGCGCCCGTTCCAGTCGATCTCCTTGAGCGCGCGGAGCGCTGCCTCGCGCGCGGCCTCCTTCTGGTGCGGCGCGACACCGTCCTCGAGCTCGATGTGGATCACGTCGGCGCCTGATTGCGCTGCTTTCTCGAGCAGGTCGCGCCGGAGTGCCGGAGTGATCAGTTTGGTACGTCGCCTCATGGGTTCTGGTACACGGTCACGGTCTCGGTGTAGAAGTCGAGCGCAGCGCGGCCCTGCTCGCGAGGCCCGTAGCCGGAGCCCTTGCTGCCGCCGAACGGCACGTGCGGCTCCCCGCCGGCGGTCGCCGCATTGACGCGGACGACGCCCGCCTCGATCCGTGCGACGAACCGCTGCACGTTCTCGGAGTCGCGGGTGAAGATCGATGCCGAAAGGCCGAAGCGCGTGCTGTTCGAACGCTCGATCGCCTCGTCCAGGTCGCCGAACCGGTAGATCGAGGTGACCGGGCCGAACACCTCCTCACGAGACAGATAGTCAAGGTCGGCGACGTCCTCGAATACCGCTGGCGCGAGCATGAACCCGTCGCTCCCGAGCCGCTCGCCACCGCGCACGAGCGTGCCCCCTTCGCTGCGCCCGCGCTCAATCGCGCCGACGACGTCCGTGAGCTGGTGCTCGGACACGAGCGGGCCGACCTCGGTCGCGGGGTCGGCCGGGTCGCCGACCGCGCCGCGCTCGATCCGCTGCAGGAACAGCACTAGGAACTCGTCGTACACGCGCTCATGGACGTAGATTCGGCGCGTCGCCGTGCACTTCTGGCCCGCGGACCAGAAGGCACCAGCGAACGCGGCCTCGCTCGCGCGCGCCAGGTCGGCGTCGTCCATCACGACTAGCGGGCTGTGACCACCGAGCTCGAGTTGAACGCGCTTGCCCAGCGGCACGGCTTCCTGTCTCACCTGCTCCCCGACCCCCACCGAGCCGGTAAACGAGATCGCGCGGACGCTCGGGTGCTTGACGAGTGGCGTGCCGACCTCATCACCGCGGCCGACGACGACGTTGAATACCCCCGGCGGCAGGCCAGCCTCATGCAGGCAGCCGGCCAGATGCAGCGCGCCCGACGGCGCCTCGGCTGCCGCCTTGAGGACGACGCAGTTTCCGTACGCGAGCGCGGGCGCCGCCTTCCACAGCGGGATCGAGAACGGGAAGTTCCATGGGCAGATCAGGCCGACCACGCCGAGCGGCCGTCGCAGCACCTGCACCTGGTTGCCGGTCGCTCCCTGGCTGAAGATCTCCCCCTGCGCGCGCCAGCCCTCGCCCGCGTAGAAGCGCAGCTGGTCGGCTCCGCGCGAGACCTCGGCGCTCGACTCGCGGATCGGCTTGCCCATCTCACGGGTCATATCGCCCGCGATCTCGGCGACCCTGGCGAGGATCCTTTCGGCCGCCTGAAAAAGGATCGCCCCGCGCCGCTGCGGCGACAGTGCGGCCCAGTCACCGAACGCGTCGACCGCGGCGCCGACGGCCGCGTCGACATCGGTCGCCTCTGACGCCGGAAACTCACCTACCACGTCCGCCGTCTGGAACGGATTGCGTTTCTCGTACGTGCGCCCACCGGCGCTGGCGAGCCACTCGCCTCCGATGAAGTTCGCCGCGCTCACCCGACGCTCACGGCTCGCTAGCGGACGATCCGCAGGTCGCTGTATTGCGGGTAGGACTCGCCCCACTTGTCAGGGTACGTGCGCTCGACGCCGCGCACGAAGTATGTCTTCTGCTCGGTGTCGGTCGGGACGTCGAGCACGTACGGCCGCCCGCTCGCGATCGCGCGCTTGAGCACAGCTCCGAGCTCGTCGGGGTTCTCGATCCGTTCGCCGAGCGCCCCGTAGGCTTCGGCGAGCTTGACGTAGTCGGGGTTGTAGGGCTCGCCGGTGTCCTTGCGCCGGAACCGGCCCCACGGGTGCGCGCGCTTGAACAGCAGCTCGGATGCCTTGCGCTCGATGCCCAGCTCGTAGTTGTTGACGATTACCCAGACCGCGGCCAGGTTGTACTCGACCGCCGTCGCAACGATTGCGGAGGTCATGTTGAACGCGCCGTCACCGGTAACCGCAATCGCCGGTTGCGTTGGATCGGCGACGGCCGCACCGAGCACGCAGGTCGAGCCCGTGCCCATCTCCGCGAATCCGGGGGTGATCACGAACGAACCGGGCCGGCGGATCCTCATGTAGGGCTCTGAGTACGAGATCGAGTCACCGATGTCGACGAACACGCGTCCGGTCGACGCGATCGCTTCACCGACCTCGTGCATCAGTCGCGCGGGCGTGGTTGGTGACGACGAGGCGGTCAGGAGAGGCCGAAGCTCCTCCTCCCACGCCCGTCTACGCGCCGCGGCCTCCTGCGCCCAGCCCGTCCAGCGCGAGCCGAGATCGCGTCCCTGGACTGCGGCTAGCAGGTCGACGAGCACCGCTTCGGCGTCGCCCAGGATGCCGACCTCCACCGGATAGGTGCGACCCAGCTCGGCGATGTCGATATCGACCTGGACCACCTTCGCGCCCGGGACGTCGTAGATCTTGCCCGAGCGCCAATTGCTCGTGTTGTTGTCTGAGAACCGCGCGCCGATGGCGAGCACCAGGTCAGCCTGGCGCGAAACCTCGGCGGCGGCGGCACTGCCCGAGCGGCCGACGGGACCGAGCGAGAGGGGGTGATCCTCGGAGATCGCTCCCTTCGCCGGCAGCGTAGTCGCCACCGGCACCTTGAGCTCCTCTACGAACGACTTCAGCGCCGCGGCCGCACCGGGCGAGTGCGCGATGCCGCCACCCGCTAGCACGAACGGGCGCTCGGCCTGCTCGAGCAGCTCGACGACGTCGCTCACGCTCTGGGCGTCCGGGCGCATCCGCGAGGAGACGGCCTTTGGGATTCGGACCTCGCCCTCAACCTCCGCCAGCACCACATCGAGTGGCAGCTGCACGAACACAGGTCCGGGCCGGCCGGTCACGGCGAGCTTGTACGCCTGGTTCAGCGTGTCCATCACGGTGTCCGGACGTACCTGGAACCACGCGCGCTTGACGACCGGTCGCAGCACGTTGACGACATCCTCGAAGCCGTGCTGCGTGAGCTCCTGCATGCTCTTGCCGAGGTGGTGAGTCGGTCCGCCACCGCAGATCACCATCACCGCGGACGTGTCGTACATTGCGGTTGCGAGCGCGCCAACGCAGTTGAGGATGCCCGGTCCTTTTGTCACGATCACCGGTGCCAGCCGGCCCGTGACGCGGTAGTAGGCGTCGGCCATGTGCACCGCGTGCGACTCGTGCTTCGGCTGGATCGCCTGGATTTCAGGATGGCCTACGAGACCGTCGAGGATTGGCAGCGCCGCTGCGCCGGAGTAGCCGAAATAGTGTTCGATCCCGCGAGCGGCAAACCAGTCTCCGATTGCGTCAGTCACTCGCATGCAACGTCTCCTCGAAGCGTGTCGAACTGCGTCCCTTGATCTACGCAGCGCATGTCTCCAGAGAGAGGTGGCCTGGTCGGCTACGGCACGCCTCAGTCTCTGCGCGGCCCATTATGCGACTGGGCCGGAAAAGCGTCAAGTAATCGGGCGATAGTTCCAAGAATTCGAACACTGCGCAAGACCTTCAGGTGCGCTGCGGACGCGCGCAGCTACGCGCCGCTGAAGTCTGGCTCGCGTTTTTCGGTGAACGCGCGCGCTCCCTCGCGCGCGTCCGCGCTCCCGCGCAGGATCCGCGCTATCGCCTGCTCGAGTCGCAGCCCGGCCGCCAGGTCGAGGTCCCGTGAGCGATACGCCAGCTCCTTTGCCGCGCGAACGGCGAGCGGCGCGTTCGCTGCGATCTGACGGGCATAAGCGAACGCGGCATCGAGGAGCTCCGCGGCGGGTACCACGAGGTTTACCATGCCCCACCGCAGGGCCACATCCGCGTTGATCGACTCGCCCGTGAGCAGCATCTCCATCCCGATCGCGAACGGGAGCTGGTCAAGGATCCGCTGCGTCCCGCCGTTCGCGGGCAGGACTCCGCGCTTGACCTCCGGGAGACCGAAGCAGGCGTGCTCGGCCGCGACGCGAATGTCCGTGGCGAGCATCAGCGTCATGCCCCCGCCGAGGCAGTACCCGTTGATCGCAGCGATCACCGGCGTCCACACCTCGAGCCCCCGATTCAGCAACTGTCCGCGCTGCGTGAGCCAGAGCTCGTTCAGCTCCGGGACGTCACCGATGAAGCTCTTCAGATCGGCCCCAACCGTGAACGCGCGCTCGCCGGCGCCGGTGACGATCGCGGCTCGAATCGAGCTGTCATCCCTCACCTCACACCAGACGCTAGAGAGATCGGAATAATGCTGTGCATCCAGAGCGTTTAGACGCTCGGGCCGGTTGATCGTTATCAGCGCGACATAGCCGTCGCGGTCCAGCTCGATGCTCATCTTGCGCACACCACCCCTGGGTTTAGGCAGCCCTTACGATCAGCGGCCAGATCGCCTATTCGTGGCGACCCTACCCGAAACTGTCCGTTTATCAAGTATCCATTCGACTATTCCGAACAACGAGGTATGATTCTGCCATCATGAGTGGGTCTGAGCTTCAGCGAGCTGCAGCGCCCGAGGGGCGGCCAGAACCCGACGGCGGGCTACCACTGACGAAGCCGCCGAAGCCGGATCCCGGCTTCTCGCAGTCGCTCGAGCGAGGGCTGGCGATTCTCTCGTCGTTCAGGCCGAGCCATCCGCTGAAGGGCGTCAGCGAGCTCGCGCGTGAGGTCGGGCTCGGACGCAGCACCACTCATCGTTACGTCGCCACCTTGTCGGCGCTCGGCTATCTCGAACAGGATCCGCCCTCGCGCAAATACCGCCTAGGCCCGAAGGTCATCGACCTCGGCTTCTCGGCGATCAATTCCATGGAGCTCCGCGCCATCTCCCAGCCTTACCTTCAGCGGCTCAGCGACGAGACCGGCTATACCGCGAATATGGCGATCCTTGACGACACGGACATCATCTACATCGAGCGCTGTCGGAGTTCAAAAAAGGGACCGAGCGACGTCGAGCTCGACCTCCACGTCGGCTCGCGGCTGCCGGCGTACTGCACATCGATGGGAAAGGTGCTGCTTGCGTACCTGCCCGACGAGGACCGCGATGACCGCCTCAACCGAAGCCCGCTCAAGCGGCACGGACCGAACACCGTGACCGATCAGGCAGCGCTGGTCGACGAGCTCCAGCGCGTGCGCGCGACCGGGATCGCGGTCAACAACGAAGAGATCGCCTTCGGGATCCGGGCGATCGCCGTACCCGTACGCGGCCAGTCAGGCAATGTGGTCGCCTCCGTCGGATTCGGTGTTCACAACTCGTGGATGACGACCGAGGACCTCGTTCGAGAGCTGACGCCGATGCTGCTGAGCACCGCAGGCGAGATCTCCGCTCGGGTAGGCTACCGGTAACGTTCGATTCATTCGAACAGGAGGCGGTTGCGCTCGGTGATCAGGTTGCGTGTCCCGAGCTCGTCGCGGGCGCCCCACCGGCCCCAGCTCGATAGCTCGCGCGCCAATGCGTCGACCTCCGCGTCGGTCGTCATCCGACTCGTCGATGGCATCGTTGCACCGCCTCCGGGATCAGTAGCTGCCTTCGGCGCAGACCTCGCGCACCGCCTGCTCGAAGCGCGCGACTCCGTCGACCAGTTCCTCTGAAGTGATGACGAGAGGGGGAGCGAGTTCGATCGAGCGCGCGTTCTGGCTCACGAGGACACCCCGCGAGCGTGCCCGCAGCACTATTGCCCGCAGCGCTTCCTGCGTGAGCGGCCGGCGATCCGGTCCCGTCCCGAACTCGACCGCAGCCCACAGGCCGAGCGCCCGGACGTCGACGACGATCGGCAGATCGGACAGCCGCTGGAGGCCAGAGAGCAGCTCAACACCGAGCTCGTTGGCGCGGTCTACGAGCCCGTCCCGCTCGTAGATCGACAACGCGGTCAGCGCTGCCACCGCCGACGCCGGATGGCCACCAAACGTGTGGATGTCCGGGAACAGCTGCAGTGCATCCCGGATGTCGTCGCGGACAATCGTCGCAGCGAGCGGCAGGTAACCAGCGGTGACCGCCTTAGCCACGGTCATGATGTCCGGCTCGATCTCCCAGTGCTGGACGCCGAACCATTTGCCCGTGCGTCCGAAGCCGGTGATCACCTCGTCAGCGATGAACAGCACCTCGTACCGACGGCAGATCTCCAGTACTCGCCGAAGGTATCCCGGGGGAGGGATCTGCACGCCATTGGCCTGCGGTACCGGCTCGACAAGGAACGCCGAGATGAGATCTGGGTCCTCATGTTCGATATGGTCGGCGAGGAAGTCGGCGCAGCGAAGATTGCAGCTTGGGAACTCCAGGCCGAACGCGCAACGGTCGCACGTCGGTGCAGGGATTCGGGAGAACCCCGGCGGGCCTGGCTCGGAGGGCGCACGTACGCCCAGCCAATCGCTCGCCTCCTGCGCACCTCCAAGCGAACCGTGGTAGTCCTGCCACCGCGAGATCAGCTTGTATGCGCGCGGCTTTCCGCGCTCGCGCTGGTAGAGCTTGGCGAGCTTGATCGCGGCCTCGTTCGCCTCCGAGCCGCTTCCCGTGAACACCGTCGCGGTCAGGTTGCCAGGGGTCAGCGCTGCCAGTCGCTGGGCAAGCTCGACGGTGCGAGCGGCCGCCTGCGACCCGGTGCCGGCGTAATGGAGGGCGAGCAGTTGCGAGCTGATCGCCGAGACCATCCGCTCGTCGGCATACCCCAGCGCTGACGCACGCGTCGAGCTGCTCATCAGATCGATGTACTCGTTGCCATCGACGTCACGTAAGTGGACGCCTTTGCCCTCCTGGAAGATCAGCGGAAAGCCGGCCTCGACGTCGGCACGCGACACCCGCGGCCAGATGTAGAACTCCCGCGCGGCGTCGTACGCATCGCGGCCCGATAGCGACACTGTCCTGCTCGACGTCATAGAAGACGACACCTCCTGATCCCGATCTCGTCGCCCGCCAGGTGATCCGGTGGCAACCGAGCCACCCGTCGCGTTAATTTTGCCAAGAGACACCACAAAACGGCAACTATCTGGGAGCACGTATCAATATTCAGAACATCCTGGCCGCAGTAGTCGTCGCGCCCGTACTTGTCCGGCGCTGGGTGTCAAGCGTTGTTTGAGAGTTGCCGAGGCGCTCGGCAGCAACCGCGCCAGCCTGGCGCTTCCCGGCCGCAGCAGCGTTCTTATCCGATGTCGAAGCGCCAATCAGTCGGTCTTTAGGCAGCGCTGCGTCTATATGCCTGACGGGCGGGATGCTCGCTTCTCGAATGCGACGGCTGTCGCAGCCTCGCGATGAAGAAAAGCCGAACAACTCCCGTCCCGCCGCTTGCGCCGGGTAGCCCAATGCGTGTACGCTTATGAAGCGTAAGCGGGTCTCGAAAGTAAAGGGGCGCCGCTGGCGCCCCTCTCACCCTTGGTGACGTGATGAAGACTTCGATGAGCAGATTCCAGATCCACGACGAGCTCACCGCTCCCGAGCGCTCGATGCCGATTCTCCGCGGCGCGCTGTCTGGCGGCGGCCAGCTGCCCAACTTCCTCGGCGTACTCGCCGGCTCGCCGGCGGCGCTGCGGGCGTACGCCCGCTTCCGCTCGGAGCTGCGGCACGGCCGGCTGTCGCTCGGCACGCTCGAGCGAATCGCACTGGCAGTGGCCGATCACCACCACTCCGAGCAGGGCATCCTGATGCACTCGCGGACCGCGCGGGCCGCTGGTCTGGCGCTCGACGAAGTGGCCCTGGCCCGCCGGTTCAGCTCCGGCGATCCGCGTGAGGCGGCGCTGCTGCGCTACCTGCAGGCGCTGCTTGAAGACGGCCGACCGCCGATGCACCTCCACGAGGAGGCGCGAGAGGCGGGCTGGGACGACGAGCAGCTGCTCGAAGCGATCGCCGCCGTCGCGCTGGAGGAATTCACCGCGATGGTCAACGTCGCCGGCGACGTACCTGTCGATGGCTCCAGCGAGGAGTCGCGGACGCTTAAAGCCGCGTAGAGTCTGGGGCGGGCAGATGGAAGCTCGCGAAGCCACATCGGACCCGGACCTGCAGCCACGAGGCCGCACCAGCTGCTGTCCCTTCTACCACGAGGCAGTGGAGCTGATCGGTCGTCGCTGGACCGGAGCGATCCTGCGCGTGCTGATGGACGGCTCGATGCGCTTCTCCGAGATCGGGCATTCCGTGCCAGAGCTGTCCGACAGGCTGCTGTCGGAGCGGATGAAGGAGCTCGAGGCACGGGGGATCGTGGAGCGCACCGTGCATCCGGGACCGCCGCTGCGGGTCGAGTACTCGCTGTCGCCGATGGGCCGTGAGCTGGAGCCCGCCCTATCCGAGCTGCAGCGCTGGGGACGGCGCTGGCTGTCGGACGCCGCCTGATCCCCAGCAGGCGCCCAATCCCGTGTGAGGCCGCCTGATCCCGGTCCAGGTGGACCTGCCCCGGCCAGGTAACGTTCCCCGCCGCGATGCCCTCCCCAGATCAGCTCACTGCCAGCGACGTGATGCAGCTCGTCGAGGAGCACGACATCCGCTTCATCCGGATGTGGTTCACCGACATCCTCGGCCAGCTGAAGGCGTTCTCGATCAACGCCACCGAGCTCGCCGACGCGTTCGAGGGCGGGATGGGGTTCGACGGCTCCTCGATCACCGGCTTCAACGCGGTTGAGGAGTCCGACATGATCGCCCAGCCCGACGCGAGCACGTTCAGGATCCTGCCGTGGCGCCCCGACCGGGCGGGCGTCGCGCGCATGTTCTGCGACATCCTCACGCCCGAGCGAACCGCGTACGAGGGCGACCCGCGGCACGTGCTCAGGCGCGCGCTCGAGCGCGCCGGCCAGATGGGCTTCGACCACTTCTACGTCGGCCCTGAGCTCGAGTACTTCTACTTCCGCGACAGCGACTCCACCGAGGTGCTCGACGAGGGCGGCTACTTCGATCTGACGACGCTGGACGCCGGCTCGGACCTCCGACGAGAGACCGTCCTGGCGCTGGAGCAGCTGGGCATCCATACGGAGTACACGCACCACGAGGTCGGCCCAAGCCAGCACGAGATCGACATGCGCTACGCGGACGCGCTGAAGATGGCCGACGACTGCATGACCTACCGGATAACGGTCAAGGAGTACGCGATGAAGTACGGCTACCACGCCACCTTCATGCCGAAGCCGCTGTTCGGCAAGAACGGCTCGGGAATGCACACCCACCAGTCACTGTTCCGCGGCGAGCGGAACGCGTTCTTCGACGCCGACGACCAGCACTCGCTGTCCGACGTGGGCAAGGCGTTCATCGCCGGCCAGCTCCGCCACGCCCGCGAGATCTGCTCGATCTTCGCCCAGTGGGTCAACTCATACAAGCGCCTCGTTCCCGGGTACGAGGCGCCCGTGTACGTGGCCTGGTCACGCCGGAACCGCTCGGCACTGGTGCGCGTGCCGCTGTACCACCCCGGCAAGGAGCGCGCGACGCGGATGGAGCTGCGCTGCCCGGACCCGGCGTGCAACCCGTACCTGACATTCGCGGCGCTGCTGCACGCCGGGCTCGAGGGGATCGAGCACGGCTACGAGCTCCCCGACCCGATGGAGAAGAACCTGTACCACCTGTCTCCCGAGGAGCGCCGCCGGCTGGGGATCGAGCAGCTGCCGGCGACGCTCGGCGAGGCGATCGAGCTGTCCGCCGAGTCGGAGCTGGTGCTGCGCGCTCTCGGGGAGCACATGTTCCGTCGCTACATCGAGATCAAGCGCCAGGAGTGGGATGACTACCGGGTACAGGTCACGCCGTGGGAGCTGAGCCGCTACCTGCCGGTGCTGTGACGCGTCTCGTGCCCGCTTGGACTA
>JASHQV010000063.1 GCA_030038955.1 Solirubrobacteraceae bacterium | reverse complement strand
GCACCTGGGCGTGGCTGATCAGACGATCCGAGGGGTGCTGGTGGAGCGAGCGGTCACGATCCGGCCGAGCAGCCAGGAAGACCGCGGCGGTGGCGTCGTGAACCCGCCGACGCTTCACCGAGACGCGGGTCCGGGCGTGGTCGACGGCGGTCACGATCACTACGAGACCATCTGGTCGTTCAGCATCCTGCTCGACTCCACCGCCAAGGTACAAGCCGAAGCCGGCGCGGAAGAGGCTTCTCAAACGGGTCGCGGAGACCGATCAGATGCGGGGCCGACCCGAAGTTTGCGGATGCGGGATCCCGTCCGTGCGGTCAATCTAGCGCCGCTGATGGCGAGCAGGTCGGCAGCCTGGCCGCTCTGGCCGGTAGGAACAGTCCATCCTCACAGGTGGTAGCATCCAAGCAACTTGAAATATGAAGTTTCAACCTTGGTGGTGTTAGGTGTCACATGAGGTGGAAGCACCGACGGGTCTCGTTCGCAGGCGGCAGCGGTTGTCGGAGGAGGAGACGGCTGGTCGGATGCTGCGCGCAGCCGTGGCGATGCTGGGTCGCGAGGGACTGACGTTGGGGCTGGATCACGTGAGCTTGGAGGAGGTGATCCGGGAGGCGGGCGTGGCCCGTAGCGCCGTGTACCGGCGGTGGCCGTACAAGGACTTGTTCTTTCGCGATGTCGTGATCGAGCTGGCGAGGACCGCGGCGCCGGGGATCTTCGATCGGGAGGTTCGGCTGTTGCGGCAGGTGGTGGCCGAGCGTGAGGCGTGGCTGGAGACTTCTGAGCTGCGTGCTGGTCTGGTCGCCGAGCTGGTTCGCCAGCTGGCTCTGCTGGACTTCGAGGTGCTCTACGAGTCGCCCGCGTGGCGGACGTATCTCACCTTGAACGCCGCGTTTCTGGGTATCGCCGACGGCGACGCGCGCGAGCAGGTCCGCGCCGCGTTGGCCGAGTCCGAGCAGGCTCACATCGCCAATGTGGCTGGGGCCTGGGAGTTGCTGGGCAGCTTGTTCGGCTTCCGGCTTCGCCCGAGCGCCAACACGAGCTTTGAGACGTTGGCGAGGCTGCTGGACGCGAGCATGCGGGGCCTGGTGCTCGCGGCGCTGTCGGACCCGAGCATCGTGACCCGACGTGTGCGAGCCAGGCCGCTCGGGGCTGTCGAGGAGGCCGATTGGTCGTTGCCGGCGCTGAGCTTCGCGAACATCGCCTGGGGACTGCTGGAGCCCGACCCGGCTGTCGTGTGGTGCGAGGAGCGGGTCGCGACCGTCCGCGAGACAGTGCGCGCTCTTGGGGATGACGACCTATGACCTGCGGCTCCTCTCCCCGTGCGGCAGACTTCGCCGCTGATGCCGCCGCTGGCTATCGGCAGTCCGCTCGGCTCCGGGGCTGAGCGCGATGGCCGTCCCCGCGATCCGCATCGAGGGCCTCAGCAAGCGTTACGGTGCGGCAGCCGCGCTGCGCGAGTTGGACCTGGAGGTTGAGCGTGGCGAGGTGGTCGGCTACCTGGGGCCGAACGGCGCGGGCAAGACGACGACGATCCGTCTGCTGTTGGGGTTGGCGAGGCCAACCGCGGGCCGGGCTGAGATCTTCGGGTTGGACTGCCAGCGTCAGGCGGTGGCGGCGCACCGCCGGCTGGCGTACGTCCCGGCGGAGGCGAACCTGTGGCCCTCGCTGACCGGGGAGGAGACCTTGCACCTGCTGGGTCGGGTGCAGGGGCGGGTCGATCTCGACTACCGCGAGGAGCTGATCGCGCGCTTCGACCTTGACCCGGCCAAGAAGGTCCGGGCCTACTCGAAGGGGACCAGGCAGAAGCTGCTGCTTGTCGCCGCGTTGATGACCAGGCCGGAGCTGCTCGTCCTCGACGAGCCGACGGGCGGGCTTGACCCGCTCATGGAGCAGGCGTTTCGCCACAGCGTCCGCGAAGCGCGCGACCGCGGCCAGACCGTGTTCCTGTCCTCGCATGTCCTCAGCGAGGTCGAGGCACTGTGCGACCGGGTGGCGATCCTGCGTGAAGGGCGGCTGGCCGAGTTCGGGACGCTGGCGCAGCTGCGGCACCTTTGGGCCCTAACCGTCGAGGCGATCTTTGTGGGGCCGCCGCCCGACCTCGCCCGCGTGCCCGGTGTCACCCGAGCGGTCGTGGACGGGTGCCAGGTGCATCTTCAACTGCAAGGCTCGATTGCGCCGCTGATCGAGGCGCTGGGTGGCACCGGGCTGCGGGGCCTGCTCAGCCGCGAGCCGTCGCTGGAGGAGCTGTTCCTCGCCCACTACGGAACCGCTGATCACCTCGACCGAGACCAGGTCCCCGCAAGCGTGCCCGCCGGGGCCGGTGACCGGCCGTGACGACCGCTCTGGCGGCCACGCAGCCACGCAAGCTCACGCCTGCCGGCCGGCATCCGGCGATGGTGCTCGCCACGCTGCTCGGGCGACGCGCGACCCGCTCGGGCGCGCTGTGGGGCCTGGCGTTTGGCACGTTCATCGTCGTCCAAACGTCGGCGTACACCTCGCAGTACAAGACTCAGGCGGCGCGCGATGGGCTGGCTCGCGCGTACGGGCGCAACGTCGGGCTGGACGCCCTGCTCGGCCAGGCAAAGGCAATCAACACTGTCGGCGGCTGGACCGAGTGGCGGTTCATCGGCATCCTCACGATCCTCGGGTCGGTCTGGGGGCTGCTCACCGCGACCCGGCTGCTGCGCGGCGAGGAGGAAGCGGGACGACTCGACCTGCTCCTGGCCGGCCACACCACCCGCGGGCGCGCCGCCATCCAGGCGACGGCCGGCCTCGGCGCCGGCCTGGTAGCGATGTTCACGGCCATCTCGGCGGGAATGATCATCGCCGGAAGCAGCGCCTCGGTCGGGCTCAGCCTCGGACAGTGCCTCGCTCTGTCTGCCGCCTTGATCTCGGGCGCAGCGATCTTCCTTGCGATCGGTGCGCTGTCCAGCCAACTGGCGAGCACCCGCCGCCGCGCCGTCACCACAGCTGGCGCCCTTTTCGGGATGGCATACGCGATTCGGATGGTGGCCGATACCAACGCCAGCGTCCATTGGCTGATCTGGCTGAGCCCGCTTGGGTGGATCGAGCAGTCCCGCCCGCTCACCGGCCACGATCTCTCGCCGCTCTTACTCGTGCTCGCGCTGACGGTGATCATGGCTGCTGCGGCGTGCTGGCTGGCGCACCGGCGCGATATCGGTGCCGGCCTCCTTGCCGACGGGGATACGTCCGCTCCGCACGTTGGGCTGCTCGGTAGCCCGATCGGCCTGGCTCTCCGGCTGATCCGATCGACCGTCGCGGCCTGGCTGTTGGCGGTGGCCGCGTTCGCGGTCCTGATCGGGACGACGGCCGAGTCCGCGACGACGGACAGAAGCGGGTCAAGCGGGATCGAACAGGCGCTCAGCCGGCTCGGCGGGCACGGATCACCCGTGGCCGACTACCTGGGGCTCACGATCCTTGTCATCGCCCTGATCGTCGCGCTGATCGCCGCGAGCCAGGTCACCGCGATCCGCGGCGAGGAGGCCGACGGGCATCTGGAGGCACTGCTGGTCCGTCCCTTGCGTCGGGGCTCATGGTTCGCCGGCCGGGTCATCCTCTCGATCATCGTCCTCGTCGTCGCCGGTGTCCTCGGCGGAATCGGGACGTGGGCCGGCGCTGCCACCCAGCACGCCCACATCAGTCTCGGCCCGCTGATCGCAGCCGGCCTGAACGTCGTCGCACCCGCACTCCTGCTGTTCGGCCTCGGGACGCTGACGTACGGCCTCTGGCCCAGAAAGACGACCGTCGTCGTCTACGGCTACCTCGCCTGGTCATTCCTGATCGAGCTGGCTGGCGGGGTGATCAAGATGAGCCACTGGCTACTGGACACGTCCGTCTTCTTTCACATGACGCCAGCGCCCGCCGCCAACCCCAACTGGAGCAGCGCCATGGTCCTGGCTGGCATCGGCGTGGCCGGCACCGCCCTCGGCGGACTCTCCTTCCACAGACGCGACCTGCAGAACATATGACCAAGCCGGGAACGCCTCGCCCCGAAGCGGCGTCTGACGACGAAGGTGCAGACAGATCGGGGTTTCCGATCGTCTCCGAAGATCGAGCCCACATCCTCCCCCAGCGCGGTGCCCTCCACGGCCACAATGTCGCGGCGATCGGCCTCCTGCGTAGGCGAATAGCCG
>JASHQV010000062.1 GCA_030038955.1 Solirubrobacteraceae bacterium | reverse complement strand
GATCCAGACGCGTTCGCGGCCATCCTTCGCCGGGTCCTCACCAACGTCGGCTGACCAATCGGCTACTTGCGTCAGGCGGCGGCCGACGTCGGTCGGATAGTCTGGCGGCCCGGCCTCGATCGATCAGCCGCCGCGTCAAGCCAGCTACGTGTTGATCGATGCAGCAGGCGCCAGCAGCCCTACCGCTTGGCTAAACGGCGACCGCTAGGAGTGTTGGGCGGCTCGTAGTTGAGCTCGAAGTGGTGATAGAGCTCGCTTTCGTCCTCTTGCTGAAGCTCGCCCTCGGCCTCGATGTTCGGTGCATCCTGCACTTGATCCCTGGAGACCCCGACCTGCAGCCCATCGGGCGAGACCACCGCTCCCTGGAGCGGAACGAAGGTCAGATGGCGGCCGACGATGAAGCCTTCCTTGACGGTGCCGAACACGGGCTCGTCGGTCTCAACGTCCACATAGACATCCTCGAGCTTGCCGATCTTGTCGCCCTCGCGATCGATTAGCAGCTTGCCACGCCAATCCGCGAGGTTGCCGACTTCAGCCATTTCGATCTCCCTCAATGGTCGTCGCTATCCACGGCCAGACTCTACCCCGCACGGCCCCAATGCGATGTCGCAAACTGACGACTAGAGCGCCGCCAAGATCGAAGCGAAGTACCGCGCCACCGCCAACGCAGAACGCTTGGATCCGTTCTCGCAATTCGCCCAGAGGAAGGCTGCGGATCGAGCCGAACGCGATCGTGACAGAGCCGCCCGTCGGAGCAACGAGAGGAGAACACGCACGGCGTCTCCGACAGCGCCGTGATCGAGGAGTCACTCCGCCGCGACCTGTGCGCTTCAAGTTGATACCCGTCGGCCGCAGTGTGACCGAGCCCACGGCTTCAATAGCTCAACACGAGCGTGAACTTCGCGCCCTTTGTCTCGGGAATGTCCTTGCCGTTGACACGGATACCCTCTGACTTTGTCTTGGTGTCGATCGTGCCGGTCCCGACCTTCGCGGGGTGGCTGCACCCTTCCTCGCCGCAGCCTGTGGCCCTGAAGCTGACCGTCACTTCGGCTTTACCCCTGACGTTGCCAACCTTGAGATTGGCGTGGCCGGACTGGGTACAGAGTCCGCCGGTGGGCAGGCAGTTCTGAGGACCGACGGTCATGGTCCCCGCCTTCGTCGAGCCTCGTCTGACCGAGATCCTCGCGTAACGGCCCTCGTGCGCTATCAGTTTGAAACCGACGACCACCCCTTTCAGCTTCATGTGGTGCGTCGCTTTCGCACCGGCTGCCGGCACATAGAGGCAGGTAGCTACCAATAGGCCGACGATGCACCCAACCACCCCAACGCGCGCTCTTATTAGCATCACAAACCCCGAGTCGATGTCGCTGTCCAAAGCGAGCCTACATGACGCGTATCGCCTTGTGCCGTTCGTATTCATCCGGCTCACCGCCATCCGCGGACGACTGACTTGGCGACGTCTCGATCATCACCGATCCTTGATTCGGCTCTGGAGTGGGCCCGTCGAATCGGCATCACGCTTCGTGCCTGTCCACGGCAA
Organism: Solirubrobacteraceae bacterium; assembly: GCA_030038955.1. Taxonomy (GTDB): domain Bacteria; phylum Actinomycetota; class Thermoleophilia; order Solirubrobacterales; family Solirubrobacteraceae; genus Palsa-465. The sequence goes on along the minus strand of JASHQV010000062.1, from coordinate 1,501 downwards.
CCGTCCCCACTGGCACACTGGTTCCGAATCGCCCGCGGCTCCCGCCCAAGAACGCCGCATCAGGACGATCGCCTCGGTCGTTCGCCGATGAAGCGCGGCCGATCGATTTGGCGACGTTGAGACACGCCATAAGCCTGCCTTTGGTCATGTCACCAGCTCGATGTGGGTCCATGCGCGTACGAGGCGTGCATTGGTGGTAAGCAGCGTCGCTTGGAGTGTGGTCGCAAGCTCGACGTACAGGGCGTCGACGAGTCGAGTTGGTCGCGCGCTGCCCAGGTGCCGGCCAGCAAGCCTGCCAGCGGCTGGCGCATGATCGGCGCAAGTGCGAGCTCGCCCAGAGCAGTGAAACGGTTGCAGTGTCAAGCTTGCCGGCGCGATGCAGCCGACCAAGCGCAGACAGTATCTCCGCGTCGATGTGCGCTGGGGCGTGCAGCTCACAGCCTCGCAGCCGCTCGCAAACCGCGATCCCGGGCCGGGTGCCGATCAACGCTTCCGCCGTGGCGGTGGCGGCCGAGGTGGATCAGGCGCCATCGGCACCGCCCGCACCTTCCCCGACTTCGGGGTGCTGAGATGCCCCAGGGACGTGATTGCAGATCCGGCAGATCCGCACAAGCAGAAAGTCGCGAGTTAGCAGCTAGTTCCTGATGCCGCCGGTGGGGATCGAACCCACGACCTTCGGATTAAAAGTCCGCTGCTCTACCAACTGAGCTACGGCGGCGGGCATTCCATGATGGCGCAACATCGATGAGGAGCCATCCCACCTGGAGGCGTCGGGGCGAAGGCCGGTGATCCGGCGACTCGTGCGCCTCGCCGGGACGGTCGACACCTCGACGCTCGGCCGGATCCAGATCTACGTGGTCGCGCGAGCGCTCCCCGTTGCGCGAGCGCTGCCGATCGGCGCCAGGCGAGCGCAAAAGCCAGGCACATCTGGGTGGACGCGGTCGCGGTCAAAGCCGGCCGCATCGTTGAGATCTCGCCACCTGTAAGCCGCACGGCGGCATCAGCTACGGCAACAGCACCCCGCACCTCACCACACATGGAGCCGAGATCATCGGCAACATCCCAACGCACATGATGCTCGCGGTCAACCGCACCGAACACCGTCCCGTTGCCCGGTACCTGAACTCGCACAGCCAAGGACATCGATGGCCGGGTCATCCGTGAGCGGCACTGACGAGCATCCCGCTCGTCGGGGCCGATCATCGCGATCGGTAGGCGACCAGCTCGATCTCCACCAGCATCCTGGGATCGATCAGCGCCGCGACCTGCACGGCCGTCAGCAGCGGCCGGACCGCGCCGAACACCTCTGACCACGCCCGCCCCGCCTCCTCGGCGCGGGAGATGTCGGTGAGGTAGGCGCGCGCCTGGACGACGTCCTCCACGCCCGCCCCGACGCGGTCGAGCTCGTGCACCAGCTTGCGGAGGACCACGACCGTCTGCTCGTAGGGAGTCTCGCCGAGCACGACGCCGTTCGGGTCGACCGAGGTGGTGCCGCCGATCA
>JASHQV010000061.1 GCA_030038955.1 Solirubrobacteraceae bacterium | reverse complement strand
ACGCGCTCGGGCCCGAGGTTGCGGTCCGACAGGATCAGGATGTTGGCGCCGTTGTCGACGTACATCGCCGCCTCGCCGCAGAGGTCGTACAGGCGGATCTCCATGCCGTCGGGTCCACGCTCGATCGGCCAGGTGATGTCGAGCGTGGCCGCGTCGAACACGTCGTGCGAGACCTGGCGGAGCTTCTCGAGCTCGTGGTTGCGGAGGATCGGCTGGTCCATCACCAGCTGGTGAGCCTGGTCGGGCGACTCCGCGAGCAGGTTGAGCTCGGCTCCGACGCCGGCCTGGAGGCTCATCACGACCGACTCGCGGATCGGGTCGATCGGCGGGTTGGTGACCTGCGCGAACAGCTGCTTGAAGTAGGAGAACAACGTCGGCTGGCGGTTGGAGAGGACGGCCAGCGCCGCGTCGTTGCCCATCGAGGCGACCGGCTCCTCGCCGCGCGCGGCCATCGGCGCGATCACCAGCCGCAGATCCTCCTCCGAGTAGCCGAACGCCAGCTGCTTGGAGCGCAGCGGCTCGATCCGGGGCACGCGGGGCTCGCGCTCGGGCAGATCGTCGATGTGCACGACGCTGCGGCGGTACCACTCCGCGTACGGCCGTCGCCGCGAGACCTGGCGCTTGACCTCCTCGTCCTCGACGATCCGGCCCTCGTCGAGATCGACCAGGAACAGCTTGCCGGGTGCCAGGCGACCCTTGCGCTGGACATGCTCGGGGGCGACCGTCAGCACGCCGGCCTCCGACGCGAGCACCACGTAGCCCTCCGTGTCCTGGATCCAGCGGCCGGGACGCAGGCCGTTGCGATCGAGCACGGCGCCGGCCACGCGACCGTCGGTGAACACGACCGCGGCGGGACCGTCCCAGGGCTCGATCAGGCACGAGTGGAAGTCGTAGAAGCCCCTGACGTCGGGATCGAGATCCTTCGCGGTCCGGTACGCCTCGGGCACCATCATCATCACCGCGTGCGGGATCGGACGGCCGCTCAGCACCAGCAGCTCCAGCACGTTGTCGAACGTGGCCGAGTCCGACATGCCCTCCTGCAACACCGGGATCAGCTTCTGCAGGTCGTCGCCGAACAGCTCCGAGGCAAGCTGCGACTCGCGTGCCCGCATCCAGTTGATGTTCCCGCGCAGCGTGTTGACCTCGCCGTTGTGGGCGATCATCCGGTACGGGTGGGCAAGCGCCCAGCTGGGGAACGTGTTCGTGGAGAAGCGCGAGTGGACCAGCGCCAGCCGCGACGCCACGCGCGGGTCGCGCAGGTCGGTGAAGTAGCGCGGCAGCTGCGGGGCAGTCAGCATCCCCTTGTAGACGACCGTGCGCGACGAGAAGCTCGGCAGCGCCACCGACGCTCCCGCGGCGCGCTCGATCAGCCGCCTGATCACGTATAGCTTGCGCTCGAACGCAGCCTCGTCGGGGACGTCCTCGGCGGCGGCCACCAGGACCTGGCGGATCACGGGCGCGGCCGCTCGCGCGGTCGCGCCGACATAGCGGTCGTCGACCGGCACGTCCCGCCACCACAGACGGCGCTGACCCTCCTCCGCGATCGTCTGCTCGATCAGCTGCTCCGCCTCCGCCCGCCGCTCCGGCTCGGTCGGCAGGAAGCAGACGCCAACCGCGTAGCGCCCGGGCGGTGGCAGCTCGACGCCGGCCGCCGCCGCGCGGAAGAACGCATCGGGGATCTGCAGGAGGATGCCGGCGCCGTCGCCGGTGTTCGGGTCGGCGCCCTCGGCGCCGCGATGCTCGAGGTTCTCGAGTGCGCCGAGCGCCTTCTCGACGACCGCGTGCGTGGCCTCGCCCCACAGCTTCGCGACCAGCGCGATGCCGCAGGCGTCGTGCTCGTTGGCAGGGTCGTAGAGGCCGCTGGCCTCCGGTGGAGGTGAGAGCTTCTGCATTGGGGAGGGGGAGTGGGGAGCCGACCCGGAGCTGGCGTCCGGGCTGACCCGAGAGCCACTTAAGGCTACCGGCTTTTGGCGGCGCGCCGGGTGGCGCTGTCGGAGCTCTTCGCCGCCCGCTTGCGGGCGGGTGGCTTCTTGGTGGCGGCCGGCTCCGGCGTGTCGCTGGAGCCGCTCCGCACGGCCGCGAGGCTCGCCTCGAGCGCCGCCATCAGGTCGGGCGCCGGCGTCGTCTCCTCGGCCTCGGGCGCGGTCGTGATCTGCTCGCCGGATGCCTTGCGCTCGATCAGGTCGAGCACCCGGTCGCGATACTCGTCCCGGTACTTGCCGGGGTCGAACTTGCCCGATAGCGAGTCGATCAGCTGGCGGGCCATGGTGACCTCGCGGTCGCTGGTCTCGGCCTCGGCCACCTGGTCGAGATCGTCGAGCCGGTCGGCGGCGAGCACCTCGTCGCCGAACAGCATCGTCGAGAGGACGAGCGCGTCGGCGTCCGACCCGCCCGGCCGCAGCGCGCACAGCTGCTGCTTGGTGCGCAGCACGAGCCGCCCGATCGCGACCTTGCCGGACGCCTTCATCGCCTCGAGCAGCAGCCGGTACGCCTTGGCGCCACCGGTGGCGGGCACGAGGTAGTAGGTGTGGTCGTAGTAGATCGGATCGATCTCGCCGAGGTCGACGAAGTCCTCGATGTCGATCGTGCGCGTCGCCTTCGGGTCGAGCGCCTCAAGCTCGTCGGGATCGATCAGCACGTACTGGTCGGGGCCGAGCTCGTAGCCCTTGACGATGTCCTCGAACGGCACCTCCTCGCCGGTGCTCGAGTCGACGCGCTGCTGCTTGATGCGAGCGCCGGTCTTGCCCGACAGCTGGTGGAAGCGCACGGTCTTCGGCGCCGTCGCCGAGTACAGCTTGACGGGCACGTTGACCAGCCCGAAGCTGATCGCTCCACTCCAGATCGCACGTGGCATGTCAGGTTTGTAGCTACCCGTTTGGCCGCGCGCAAGCGCTGACGGAGGTCTTGCCCGGGTTGGCTACCGGAGCCGTCGTTGGATGATCTGTGGATGGAAATTGGTCTATAGACCAATTTCCATCCACAGATCATCCGCCTCGGACGGCTTCGGACGCCGCTCAGCGGTTGATGTTCGACATGTCGGGGTAGCGGTCGCCGGCCGCGACGCCGACCGGCGCCGCCTCGTCGATCCGCCGCAGATCTTCGGCGGTCAGCTCGACCTCGAGCGCGGCCAGGTTCTCCTCCAGGTACCGCCGGCGCTTGGTGCCGGGGATCGGGACGATTGCGGGCGGCGCTGGCTG
>JASHQV010000010.1 GCA_030038955.1 Solirubrobacteraceae bacterium | reverse complement strand
GCAGCAGCTTCACGAACACATACAGGAAGACGACGCCGAGGGCGATCCCGACCGAATCGGTGATCGCGCTGCGGCCAAACACCTGGATCATGAAGCCGACGATGCTGTGCGAGTCGCGGCTGGTCTGGACGAGGTGCAGGGTGGGAATCAGGTTGAAGATGCCGATGCCGAACAGCGAGAACGACAGAGCCGCGATCACGGCGGTGACCACGCTCGCTCCCAGCAGCAGCGAGCGGCGTCGCTTGGACGCACCGAGCTCGACGCCGGAGGCCAGCGCGAACGGCAGCACCAGACCGGCGGTCAGCTTGACCGCCGTGGCGAGCATCGCCAGCGCCCCGCCGGTCCACTCGCGGTGGGCCAGCACCGCATAGATCGCCGCCGTGCTCAGCAGCAGCATCAGCAGGTCGTTGTGGCCGCCGCCGACGCCGTAGACGACGACCAGCGGGTTCAGTCCGAACAGGGCCACGCCGCGAGCCGGGTCGAGACCCCGCAGCCGCGAGGCATGCCAGATCAGCGCGACCGTGCCCATGCAGGAGATCGCCGCGACCGCCTTGTAGGTGAACAGGCTGGCGGCGATCGAGGCCGTCGCCAGCGGTGCGCTGAGCACCGTGAACAGCGGCCCGTACACGGTTGGCGTGTTGATCCAGTCGGCGCCGATGTACGGGTACAGCGGGTCGGCCAACGCGGGTCCAGCGGCGAGTGCCGTCGGACCCGTCAGGTACGGGTTGGCGCCATAGGTGATCCACTCGCGCGCGTAGCCCTGGTAGCTGAATACGTCGGTGGAGAACAGCGGCGGCGCCAGCAGCAGGATCGCGTTCAGTGCGGCGATCGTCGTCAGGATCGCGCGCGCGGGGATGTCCTCGGCGCAGCGCACGACCACCACGTAGCTGACGAACATCAGCGTCAGCGTCGCGATCACCGCGACCAGCGGCAGGTGGAAGCTGATGTTCGCGAACGCGCCCTCAAGCGACGGCTTGCTGCCATAGAGAGGCTCGGGCAGGAGCGCGATCGTGCTCGCCGCCGAGATGCTGATCAGCAGGCCGGTCAGCAACAGTCCCGCGAGCCCCAGCTGCCCGAGCCGGGAGCTGCCCGCACGAGTTGCGTTCGCTGGCTTGCGGAGCTCGAACGCGCGGCTCCGCTGAGCGGTGACTCCGAGCGGGCCGTTGACGCTCATCGCTGACAGGATGCCCGGTGCACTTCTGTGGCCATTTGCTAGAAGATTACGGTCTCGTTATGGGGTTCGCCCCGGAGTGCCGCGAGGCGCTGGCGCGGGAGCGCGCCGGGGCAATCGCGCCCGGCACGATCCCTACCGGGTGTGACTCGGGGTGGTGCGTCCGGAGGTGCCTGGGCGCGCGCGGGCGGCCGCACGCAGCCGCGGCACCAGCCACATCGCCTCGAGCGCGATGCGGGTTGACATCTTGCTGGCGCCCGTGGTCCGATCTGCGAACACTATCGGCACCTCCACGACGCGATAGCCGCTGCGGATCGCGCGATAGGTCGTCTCGATCTGGAACACGTACCCGTCGGCCCGCACGCTCGGCAGGTCGATCGTCTCCAGCACCGCTCGGCGGATGCACTTGAAGCCGCCGGTCAGGTCTCGCACGCCGACCCCGAGGATCGTACGCGCGTAGAAACCGCCGCACCGACTGATCAGCCGTCGCAGCAGGCCCCAGTTCCGCGTCCCGCCGCCGCGCACGTAACGCGATCCCAGCACGACGTCCGCCTGCTCGGAGGCCGCCAGCAGATCGCCGAGGTATCGCGGGTCGTGGGAGAAGTCGGCGTCCATCTGCAGGATCCGCTCGGCGCCGGCGACGAGCGCGTGCTCGAAGCCGGCGACATAGGCGCGCCCGAGACCGTCCTTGTCGCGGCGATGGAGCACCTCGACGAAGTCCAGCTCGGCGGCCAGCGCATCGGCAAGCTCACCGGTGCCGTCGGGGGAGTTGTCGTCGACCACGAGGATCCGGTAGTCGCCCGAGGCGACGCTTTCGAGCTCGGCCGCGGCCGCACGCACGATCGGTCCAACGTTGTCGGCTTCGTTGTAGGTGGGGATCACCAGCCAGACGCTTGCGGACATAGGCCCGGCAGCGTATAGATCGGCTCGGCGGGCTTGGCCGCTGCCCGGGCCGCTCGAGTCGTTCCCCCCGTGACCACTGGGGCGCACCGCGTCCGCGCACGCCTGGGCGCTGCCTGGGCCGCTCGAGCCCTCCCCGGTTCGTCGTGCTTCACACGCGCCCGCGCGGGTGACCTGTGGATGCAAATGTCGCTATCGCGCGCTTTGCATCCATCGATGTGCAGACCGCGGCGCTTACCGCTCGCGCTGGCGGCGCGGAGCGCTATCGACGGACGTATGCGACCCGGCCCCAGCTCGGCTCTGGCGCCAGCTCGATCGGCTCGCCATTGCGGTCGGGCTGGATGTACACGAACGAGCTGGCGTCGTCGTTGAAGCGGATGTCGAGCTCGCCCTCCTTGACCCGCTGATCGAGCCAGGCGCTGCGGAAGATCAGCCTTCGCAGCCAGTGCACGAGCGAGCGGTCGGACGGCCCAACCAGCTCCGGCCAGCATTCGTTGACGTGCTCGCCGAGCGCCGAGGCGGGGTCGCTCACCTCGCCGTTGACGACGAGGTTGATCAGGTCCTCGGCCTCGTCCTCCTCGACGCCGCCGTCGATGAACCCGAGCCGGCGGGCGGCCTGCTCGCAGCGCTGGCCAAAGTCCTGCTCGTTGAACGTGAACCGGAGGTCCCCATACTCGAGCACGAAGTCGTCCCCCGAGCTGTAGTTACCGCGCCGAAACATCGCGTCGGCATCTTATTTGGGAATCCTGCCACCGCGCAGCGCCTGAACGCG
>JASHQV010000060.1 GCA_030038955.1 Solirubrobacteraceae bacterium | reverse complement strand
ACACGGCGGCTGGGCGGTTGTGCTGGTGTCTTGCGAGGAGTGGCCGGGCGGCTGCGGAGCCGGCCGTCAGCGCCAGCGACGCCGCGGCGGTGGCTGCCACGACCGCGCTGAGCCTGCGGGGAGTGAGCATGTCTGCCTCCGAGATGGTTGACGTTCCACCTCGTTGGTCCTCGCGGGCGCCGGGGCGTTACAGATGGAATGCGGGAGGCGGGGCACGCGGAGACGCAGAGACGCGGAGACGCGGGGAGGCGGAGACGCGGGGAGGCGAGGGGGGTCGCCGGCGAGCTGGCTGTGGCTCAGGCCTCTCCCGTGAACTCGGCGATCGCGCGCTCCCACTCGGCGAGCGCGGGCTCGACCACCGCACGTCCGCCGCTGGGGAGCCAGTGGGCGACTCGGCGGGCACCGGCGACGGCGAGCTCCTCCAGCACCCGGGGGTCGCACGGCACGGAGATCAGCTGCAGCTCGATCCGCCGGTCCGCGCGATCTTGGAGGACGCGATACCGGGAGACCACCTTCGCGTTGTAGTTGGGAAACCAGGCGTCGCCGAACGCCAGCACCCGATCCTCGACGGTGGGGCCGTCGCCGCCCACGAGCACCGGGGGATGGGGGCGCTGCCGGGGCTTCGGCCACGACCAGATCCGGTCGAAATCGACGAACTCGCCGTGGTAGCTCGCCTCGTCCTCTGTCCAGATCGCCTTGATCGCCTCGACGCGCTCCTTGAGCAGGCGCATCCTGGTCTTGGGGTCGGTCCCGTGATTCGCCATCTCCTCGCGGTTCCAGCCCGCGCCGACGCCGAACTCCACGCGGCCGCCGGAGAGGTGATCGATCGACGCGATCGCCTTGGCGGTGGTGATCGGGTCGCGCTCGATCACGAGGCAGACCCCGGATCCGATCCGCAGACGCTTCGTGGTCAGCGCGGCGGCGCTCATCGCCACGAACAGGTCGTAGGTGTGGAAGTACTTGCGCGGCAGCTCGCCGCCTGGATATGGCGTCTCGCGGCTGGCGGGGATGTGGGTGTGCTCAGCGAAGAACAGCGACTCGAGGCCGTGCTCCTCGGCCAGCTTGGCGAGCTGGTCGGGACCGACGCCGTCGTGCGTCGGGAAGTAGCCGATGCCGAACTCCATGCGCTGACGCCTACCTTAGAGAAGCGCAGCCGGCTGCTTGCACTACGCGTCGCTCGCGGCCGACGGGTGCAGCCTGGCTACGTCGTCGACGACCGGGTAGTCGCGTCGGCGCGAACGATTGCGAAACACCCGCAGCTCCGGGACCCACTCGAGCGGCTGGTGATCATCGGGATCGACCAGGATCGCCCGCAATGCGTCCGGCAGCTCGCGTGGCGCCCGTTCCACGGCTGCATCAGACGGCGACATGGGCCGCCCCCTGAGCGCGAGCAGCGCGCCGGCTCAGCAGGTAGAGCTGATCGACGAACGCCGCCGCAAAGCTTGCCGGGCCGCTCGCTTCGGAGCCGGCCTCCTGCCCGGCGGCCGCGAACACCGCCGACGCGGACACCGCGGCATCGAGCGGTGACGGCGACACCGCCAGGAACGCCGCGATCACGGCCCCGAGCGCGCACCCCGTGCCGGTGACCCTCGGCATCAGCTCGTGCCCACCCGGGACCGGCACGACCTCGGTGCCATCGGTGATGTAGTCGACCACGCCGCTGATCGCGACGACCGCTCCCGTCCGCTGCGCGAGCGCCCGGCCGCCGTCGACCGCCTCGGCGGAGTCGGCGGTCGAGTCGGCGCCCTTCCCACCGGTCGAGACGCCGGCGAGCGTCAGAATCTCGGACGCATTGCCGCGGATCACCGCCGGCCGGTGCGCGAGCAGCTCGCCGACGATCTCGGTGCGGTACTGCAATGGGCCAACCGCGACCGGATCGAGCAGCCACGGAGTCCCGGCCCGCTGCGCACCCCTGGCGGCGGCGCGCATCCCGCCAACGTCCTCCGGCGTGACCGTGCCCACGTTGATCAGGACCGCAGAGGCGATCGCCGCAAAGCCGCCCGCCTCCTCGGCGGCAATCACCATCGCCGGCGAGGCGCCGATCGCGAGCAGGACGTTCGCCGTGAAGTTGGTGACGACGATGTTGGTGATGCATTGGGTCAGCGGGCTGAGCTCGCTCAGCCGCCGCAGATCCTCGGCGACCGAGGGATCAGACAGCGTGCGTTCTGTGGACATGGCTTGCGTTACGTCTCCTCGTCAGTGGTTGCGTTCAGCGCCTTCGGACGGCGATCCCGAGCAGCGCCGGCACCGGCTCCGGGCCGGTCTCGGCGAGCGACTCGAGCTGGAAGCCGGCGCCCAGGAAGGTGTTGACCACCTCCGCCAGCGGTCGATGCCAGGCGCCGACGTGGCTGCGGATGGTACTGCCGAACTCCCGGGCGGACCGGTAGCCGGCACGGAGGTAGCCGGGATGCACGATGATCGCGCCGTCGTCACGGGCCTCTGCGTAGCCGCCGTTGAACGCCGGGTGCACGCATACGCTCACGTAGCGCCCACCGGGCCGCAGGATCCGGAACGCCTCGGCGACGGCGCCGGCGAAGTCGTCGAGATCGGAGGACACGAATGTGCTGTACGCCGCCGCGAGACTGCCCGACGCGAGCGGCAGACGCGCGGCGTCACCCTGGAACACGGGCAGCCGCTGCGCCGCCACCCGCAGCTGGTCGGCGGAGAGGTCGACCCCGACTGGCTGATACCCGAGCTCGCGCACCCGGAGGCTGGCGAGCCCGGTGCCACAGCCGATGTCGAGGATCAGGCCGCTGCCCGGCCCGAGCAGGTGGGACAGCAGCTCGTATGCGGAGGCGGCCAGCGGTCCCCGGTTGCTCGGGTCCTGCATGACCTCGTCGTACCAGCCGGCGAGGCCGTCGTAGCGCGCAAGCGTGCCGGCGCTGCGATCTGGCACGATCGTGCCGGCACCCAAGCCAGGCACGATCGTGCTGCCACCGCGGATCTCGGGCTCAGGCAACGCTCGGCTCCAGGATCCCCAGATCGGCGAGCGTGCGCTCGCTGTCTGAGATTGCCTGCTCGTCCGCATCCACCCGGATCGAGCGTGTCAGCAGCGCGTACAGAGTGCCGCTGATGACCAGCTCGACGATGAACGAGATGTCGAGTCCGTTCGTCGCCTTCGCCACCGGCGAGACGTAGAACGACAGATCCCAGAACAGGATCGAGACCGCGAATCCGATCGCGTACGCCGATAGGCCACGCCATCCCCACACGCCGTAGATCCCGCGCGGGTTCTCCAGCTCGGTCACCGCGTAGCGGCCCCGGCGCAGGAAGAAGTAGTCGTACAGGTTGATCACCGTCCACGGTGTCAGCACGTACAGTGACAGCGACAGGCCGTCGTCGATCGTCGTCCCGACGCTCTTGAACACGGCGATCCCCAGCGCCGCCCAACCGGCCGCGAACGCGCTCGCGATCACGGCCCGCTTGGTGATTGTCGGCTTCGTCGGGCGGATACTGTCGAGCGCCGTCAGCACGACCAGCTGGCCGCTGTACGCCATCTCCCCCATCGTTGCGACCAGCGAGATGATCGCCACAATGATCAGGACGGTCCCGAACCCGCCGATGATGTTGTTGCCCGCAATCCGGACGCTGACCAGGGCGTCGGTTGCACCCAGGCGCGAGGCCAGCCACGCACCGATCGCCGCCAACCAGGTCAGTGACCAGAAGGCGCCCAGATAGACCGAGCCCGCGACCTTCCGGAACGGTGTCTTGCGCGGCAGGTAGCGGGAGTAGTCGGAGATGACCGGCGCGTAGGAGATGTTGTTGCTCGCCGAGGTGGCGAACACGATGAAGAACGCGGTCCACCCGAACGTGCTATGCGGCGCCGCCTTGCCACCGGCATCGCCAAAGATGATCCCAGCGGTGAGGATCAGCCACAGCGGCAGTGACACGTAGAACATCACTCGGAAGACGGCGTGCAACCAGTCGTAGCCCCACACCGCGAGCGCCACCGCGACCACGGCGATGACGATGCCAACTAGTGTCACGTTCCAGCCAAAGATCCCCTTGAGGCCTTGACCGATGATGACCGTGTCGACCACGGCAAAGATCAGGTATGTGAAGAAAGCGACGACCAGCGGCAGGATCACGCCGCGATAGCCGAACTGCGCACGCGACTGGATCATCTGTGGCAACCCCAGCCGCGGTCCCTGCGAGGCGTGTAGCGCCATGAACACGGTCCCGAACGCGTTGCCAAGCACGACCGCCAGGATCGTCGTCCACATCGACAGGCCCAGCGAGATCCCGATGAATCCGACGGCGACGCTCAGCGTCTGCGTGTTTGACAGGAACCAGAAGATGCCCTGCTGACGAATCGACCCGTGCCGCTCGCCGTCAGGGATCACGTCGATCGAGTGCCGCTCGATTGCGGCCACGACCGCGGGCTCGCCCACGTCGGGAAGTTGTCCCGTAACTGTCGTCATCTCTGTTTCTTCTCTCTTGTCTCTTGTCGTTTGATCAGATCGGTTGTGTGTCAGATCGGCTGTGCGACAAGCTCGGGGCGCGTGCCAGCTCGCACCGTCAGCGCGTCGAGCAGCGGCAGCAGCTCCGATGTCAGCGTCTCCAGCTGGCGTTCCCGGCGCTCGCTGAGGATGTCGAGGACGATGCTGGTGGCACCTGCATCGACGAGCTCGGCGATGAACTCGCTACATCGCGCCGGCGTCCCGATCGCCGACACGCGCTGCAGCTGATCGGCGTCCAGATCCCGCGTCGATTGCCGGCCCCAGGCGCGGGTGGCGTCAGTCAGCACGCTGCGCTCGTCGCGTCCCACGTTCGCGTTGAGAAACACCGATACCGGAAGCCGTTCCTGCGCGCTATGGCCGAGCTCGGCGCGCAGCTCGCGCAGCCTCGTCACCCGCTCTTCCAGCAACGCCGGCGTGACCGCGTAGGTCATCCACCCGTCGCCGAGGCGGGCGACGCGCCCCAACAGCCGCTCCACCGTCGCCTCCGGGGCCGCCGCCGACGGGTTCGCGGCGAGCCAGATCGGGAACGGTCGCTGGACGAATGGCGGCCGCAGCTCGAGCTCGCTCACCTCGACCGTGCCGGCGAAGCTCGGACGCTCCTCCGAGGCGACACGTCGCAGGAACTCGACGTTCTCCTCCATCCGGCGGACCTTGTCCGCGTGGCTGATCCGGAACGCGGCGAGCTCCCGCCGCACGTGATCGCCGCTGCCCCATCCGGGGCACGCGACCAGCGTCAGGCGGCCGGTGGAGAGGGTGTCGAGGTTCGCTAGCTGCTGTGCCAGCAGCAGTGGGTGGCGCAGCCCGATCGTCGCCATGCACCCGATCCCCAGCCGGACCCGGCGGGTGCGGGCGGCGGTGGCCGAAAGCAGCACCACCGCCTCGTAGAACGGGATCGCGATCGCAGAGTCAGCGGCCCAGATCGAGCTCCAGGCGCCGCTGCGATCCGCTAGCTCGGCCATCGCAAGCAGCCGCTCGACCGGCAGCGGCCGGTCCGACAGGCGTGTCGGCAGGTTCAGGCCGACATCGAGCATCGCACTTGCGGGGACGTTGGCGGTAGGCACGTTGGGTGGCAAAACTACATAAAGTTGATTGAGATTGTTGATAGACTAGATCTCGTGGCTGGAAGCCACAAGGTCCAGATCGATGGCCGCAGATGAGTCCAGATTGCCCCGAGAGCTGGGGCTGTCCCTCGCCCACAGCGATGGTGGCCCGCTGCGCCGTCGGCTCGCCGACGCATGCCGCCAGGCGATCCGCGACGGCAGGTTGCGGGGCGGCGACCGGCTACCGTCGACGCGGGCGCTTGCGGACCAGCTTGGCGTGTCGCGCGGAGTCGCGAGCGACGCGTACCGCGAGCTCGCCGCGGGCGGCTACATCGAGCTGCGCGACCGCGCCGCTCCGCGCGTCCGGGATGCCGCCGTCAGCCCTGACAGCAGCGTGCGTCGATCCGTGCCGCCGCCGCGATACAGCTTCAACCTGCTCACCGGGGACCTCTCGATCTTCCCACGCGGAATCTGGTCGCGATGCACTGCTGACGTGCTCCGGACGATGGCAGACGCCGAGTTCGACTACGTCGACGCCGCCGGCCACCCACGGTTACGAGCCGAGCTGAGCGAGTATCTGCGGCGCGGCCGCGGTCTCGCGGCTGACGCCTCGCGAGTCCTGGTCACCCAGGGCAACACGCAGGCGCTGCAGATCATCTGTCGCGTGCTGGCACTGCGTGGCGCTCGCCGGATCGCGATCGAGAACCCGTCGTTCGACAGCGCCTGGACGGCGGCTGCGGCGGCAGGCCTGGAGCCCGTGCCGCTCGACGTCGACGCGCTTGGCGCTAACCCCGACGCGCTCGGGCGGCTCGATCCTGACGCGGTGTTCCTGACGCCCGCTCACCAGTTCCCGCTCGGCCCGGTGTTGAGCAGCGAGCGCCGCACCGGCTTCCTGCGCTGGGCACGCGAGCGCGCGCGGTACGTGATCGAGGACGACTACGACGCCGAGTTCCGCTACGACCGCGATGCGATCCCGAGCCTGCAAGGGACCGCGCCGGAACGCGTCCTATACGTCGGCACCGCCAGCAAGATGCTGGCTCCGGGCCTGCGGCTCGGTTGGACGGTGGTGCCCCAGCACCTCGTCGCGGAGTGCCGTGACGCAAAGCTGTACTCCGACGCCGGATCACCGACGATCGACCAGCTCGTGTTCGCCGAGTTCCTCAGGCGCGGGCACCTTGACCGACACCTGCAGCGGCTGCGGTTGGCGTCACGCGCGAGGCGCGACGCCCTGGTCGAGCTGCTGAACGCCAAGCTGCCGGAGGCCCGGATCACCGGGCAGCGGTCGGGATCGCACGTCACGGCGATCCTTCCGGCGCTCGACAGCGAGGCGAAGCTGCGTCGCCAGGCGGCCCGCAGCGGTATCGCGCTGCGCACCCTCGACGAGTTCGCGTTCGCTCCCCACGCCCACGGCCACGGGGTCGTGCTCGGGTACCCGCAGCTGCGCCTGCCGGAGCTGGCGCGCGCGGTCGGACTGCTGGCGGATGTGGTTCGCGCCGCCTATCCGACCTCGACTGGCAGCGATGGATCGCTGGTCCACTCGGCCAGCGATCCATCGTAGAGACGCGCGTCGTCGCGCCCCACCAGCGCGAGACCGAACAGCGCCACGGTCGCCGAGATGCCGCCGCCGCAGTACGCGATCACCGGCTCGGAGCCCAGTGCAGCCGCGCCTTCGAACTGCTGCCGCAGCTGGTCGACCGGCAGGAACCGGCCGGTCTGGAGGTCGAGCAGCTCCGGCCACGGCGTATTTGCGCTGCCGGGGATCCGCCCCGGCCGGCTGTACGAGCTGATCCCTTCGCCCCTGAACACCGCCGGCTTCAGCGCGTTGATCAGGCAGGAGCCGCCCGCCGCCACGACCCGTTCGACGTCGGCACGAGTGGCCAGCAGCTCGGGACGCGGCCGTGGATCGAACACTGATGGGCCATACGCGGCCTCACCACTCTCGAGCGGGAGCCCCGCCGCACGCCAGGCGCCGAGGCCACCGTCGAGCACGCTGACGCCGTCGTGGCCGAAGAACCGCAGCAGCCACCAGAGGCGGGTCGCCCACATCGGCGACTCCTGCGCGTAAGCCACCACGTGGGACCCGGCTCCGATCCCAAGCCGCCCCGCGCCGGCCGCGAACTGCTCGCCGCTGGGCAGCGTGAACGGCAGGCCAGCGGCTGGGTCCGACAGCTCGCCTGGAATGTCGGCGAACGCCGCGCCCGGGATGTGCCCGCTCCGGTAGCTCTCACGTCCACTCTCCACCGTGTATGGCCCACCGCCCGGCGGTCGCACCAGCCGCACGGTCGCGTCGAACACTCGCAGCGCAGGGTGCCTCAGCTGCTGCGCGAGCGTCTCCACGTCGATCAGAGCGGGGAGCGACGGCCGCATGCGAGGACACTGTGGCAGGTCCGACGCGCCCCTACCTCAGCCGGCACGCGCTTGAGCTGCTCAGCGGCCAGGAGAAGTGCGAGCCGGAGCGAAACGTCAGGCCGCCCCGGCGTAGCTGCTTGCGATCGCGTCCGGGATGACGAGCTCCTCGGCTGCCTGTTCGAGACCTGTGAGCATCGTCTGGGCAAGCAGGTCGTCACGACGGCTTGAGCGGGTGACAGCGTAGATCCGGCGAGCCAGTTGCGGCTCGGCGAGCTGGCGGACGACGATCCCGTCATGAATCGCCGGGATCAGCCCCAGCCGCGGCACCACCGCCAGCCCAACACCGGCGGCAACGAGGCTCTGCACGGTCGGGTAGTCGTCCACCTCGATCGCGAAGTCCGGGCGGAACCCAGCCGCGGCGCAGACCTGCAGAAACGCCTCCGAGCACGGACATCCCGGTCTCCGGTCGCCGGACACGAGCCGCTCGGTGCTGAGCTCATAGAGCGTGACCGCCTGTGCCGAGCACAGCCGGTGAGCGGCGGGCAGGATCACGAAGTATGGATCGATGAGCAGCTCGTGCCATACGAGCCCGGCTTCCTCATCGGGCGTAGACGGCACGACGCCGTCGCAGAGGATGTCGCGGAGCACGACGACGAGATCCGCGTCGCCGTCGCGTAGCGCCAGCAGCGCCTGGGGAGCCTCGGCGAGCACGAGGTCGAACTGCACGTTTGGATGCGCCTGCTTGAAGTGCGAGACCGCCGGCGGCACAAGCGCCGTTCCCGCGCTCGCGAACGTCGCCAGACGCAGCCGTCCTGCGCGTCCCGCCACCAGCGCGCGCAGCTCGACCTCTGCATCCTCGACTCGCGCCAGGATCTCCCCCGCACGCTCGGCCAGCAGCGCGCCCGCCGGCGTTGGACGCACTCGACGTCCGACGCGCTCCAACAGCGCCGCATCCGTTTCCCGTTCGAGCGTCGCGATCTGCTGGCTCACCGCTGAGGGCGTGTAGGACAGCTCGGCGGCCGCGGCGGTCACCGAACCGGTCGCGACTACGGCGTGGAGGACAGCGAGCCGTGACACGTTGAGCACGCGCACAACCCTACAGCAACACTTCACAGCTGTCGAGAACTCTTTGCTTGTGCTAAAGGGTCGCATGCTGCACAGTGGAGGACGTGATCTTCCTGACCGTGTCGCTCTCGACGATCGCCGCCGCCGCGCTCATCGGCGAGCTAATCCGCCGCGGATTGCGCGACGGCGACCGCCCCGGCGACGTTCGCGTCACACTCACGTCGGTCGTCACGCCGGCGCGCGCGAACGGTGCGTGGGCCGAGATCGACATCGACAACCCCGGCGAACAGATCGCACTCGTCGGCATCACTACCGACCGCGTGCTGCTCGGCGGGGCCAGCGCACGGACAGCCGCGCCACCACGCTCCACACGCCAGCTCGGACCACAACAGGTCGGCGCTGTGCGACCGGGCGCCTGCGAGCGCTTCCGCATCTGGGTCCAGCCAGCCAACCGCCGCGCCACCGTGATCGTGATCGTCGGAACCCCCGGCCGGCTACGCCGACACCGCCTCCGACTCAACGCGGTCCCAAGATCGACCGACACTCAGATCCCAGCCGCGGTCTGACCCTGAAGCCGAAGTTCCGCAGCTCGTAGGCATCATCCCTTCGGGGGCTTCGGCGCGCAGTCCAGTCAGAGGAGCAGAGACTGCCTTGTGGGCTCGGTCTCGGGCGGTCCAACCCCACCGGGCAGTGCTCCGAACGAGCGCGTGGGACCTGACCTGACTTTCCTCGCCCGACGCCCTCCCAGTGGTCGCACCAGACAGGCGGATGAGAACCACCGGACGTCAGGGATCACGGAGCGAGCTTGAACGCCTCTAGGTGGCTCGCTCTGACGGCGCGGGTGTGCTACG
>JASHQV010000059.1 GCA_030038955.1 Solirubrobacteraceae bacterium | reverse complement strand
GGCGGCTGCAGTGGATCGAGCGGACCTCGCCCGCCCGCGCCGATCAGCTGGCACGGTGGCTGCACCAGGGCAGAGATCCGTCGATTCCCCTGCGCGGCACGCCGATCGTGGAGTCGTACCTGGAGCTGATCTCGGGCAGCGCCCGCGTAGCTCAGGACCACGAGATCCTGATCGCCGTGCAGGTTGACGCGGCGCGGTTGCGAAGGCACGACCACGCCGGGCTCGACGACGCTCTGCTCGAGCAGGCCGAGCGCGTCGCCCGGGGGCTGGAGGCGGCGGAGATCAAGGTCCTCGGAGCGCTCGCACCGGGCCAGCTGGCCCGCGCGCTGCGCGCCGCCTTCGATCCGTTCGCCGGCGCGGAGCTGGCAGCGCTGGAGGCGGTCGACGAGCGTCGCGATGGCCTCAGCGAGGTGAACGCGTGGCCATTGGGCGCCCGCGAGCACTGGGATCGGTACGTCAGCGACGGCACCCACCACGCGACCTACTGGGTCGGCGGCTGGCCGCGCGTGGACGTCTCGCCGATGTTCATGGACGCGCTGCTCAGCGGCTCGGAGGTGGTTCGCACGGTGGCGGTCACGTTCGACCCGGTCCCCGCCAGCCGCTCGACCCGGGACGTGGAGGCAGCGGTGACGCGCGACCGCGCCGACCAGGAGCTGCGCTGGCGCTTCGGCCAGGGCGAGACCGCGCGGCAGCGGCAGGCCCAGGAAGCGGCCGCGCGCAGAGAGGAGGAGCTGGCAGCCGGCCACGCCGAGGTGCGGCTGGCCGGGTTCGTCACCGTCAGCGGACGCGACGAGGTGGAGCTCCGCCACGCCACCGCGCAGGTGCTGGAGCAGGCGGCGCGGGCGAGGCTCGAACTCCACCGCATGTACGGACAGCAGGCCGATGCGTTTACGTTCACGTTGCCGCTTGCGAGAGGGCTGCGATGATCCGTTCGGGCGCGGCAGAGCGCCCCGGCCACCGCTTCACGACCCGCCACGCGCAGGCGATCTACCCGTTCACCGCATCTGTTGGGCTGGGCGGGCGCGGCGCCTTCATCGGCCGCGACTCGGGCGGCGGAGCGTTCTGCTTCGACCCGTGGGTGCTGTACGGCGACGGCACGCTGGACGACCCCAATGCGATCGTGATCGGCAAGCTCGGCCAGGGCAAGAGCGCGCTGGTCAAGACGTTCCTGTGGCGGATGCTGCTGTTCGGCCGCCGCGCGTTCGTGCTCGACGTCAAGCGCGAGTACGGACCGCTGTGCCGGGCAGCCGGGGTCGCGCCGATCGCGCTCGCTCCCGGCGCCGGCGTGCGCGTCAACCCGCTGGCCTCACGACCGGAGGAGCACGCCCAGGTCGAGCTGCTGCGGGCGATCGCCGCGACAGCGATCGGAGCGCCGCTGACGCAGTCAGAGGGAGCGGCGCTGCGGGAAGCGCTGCGGATCGCGCGCCTGCGCCGTACCGAGCCGACGCTGCCCGACATCACCGCCGTGCTGTTCTCCCCGCCGGCCGAGATCGCCGAGCGGTTGCGCACCACCCCTGAGCGGCTTGCCATCGATGCCCGGCGGGCCGCGCTCGCGCTGCAAGACCTGTGTGAGGGGCCGTTGCGGGGGATGTTCGACGGCCCCACCTCGCCGGGACTCGATCTCGACGCGCGGCTGCTCGTGCTCGACCTCCACGCCGTCCGCGACTCACCCGCCGTCGGCATCCTGATGGCCTGCGCCAGCGCCTGGATGAGCGCGTTGCTGGCGCGGACGGCCGAGCACCCTAGCCGCGACCGCCTGATCAACGTCGCCGACGAGTCGTGGAAGATCATCCAGCACCCCGGGCTCGGCGAGTGGTTCCAGCAGAACTTCAAGCTCGCCCGGCAGTTCGGCGTGATGAACCTCGTCGTCCTGCACAAGCTGGCCGACCTGCACGCGGCAGGCGACGCCGGCTCGCGCGCAGCGCGGATCGCCGAGGGATTGATCGCCGACGCCTCGACGCGAATCGTCTACCACCAGGACGAGAGCCAGATCGAGCTGACGCGGGACCTGCTCGGGCTGTCCGGAACCGAGGCGCGCCTGCTGAGCACGCTGTCGCCGGGGCAGGCGCTGTGGCGGGTGGGGGCTCGCTCATTCGCAGTCCAGCACTATCGCTCACGGCTCGAGACACGACTGTCCGACACCGATGCCGGGATGCAGCTCGGCGTGACAGGCTCGTGAACGGACGCGAGACCGTCTCCGGGACCGGCGCCGACGCCGTGATCCTGGCCGCGCTTGGGACCGGCGGTCTGCTGCTGGCGCTCGTGTGGCTGTGGGGCGGGCTGGCGGGAGCGCTGCTCGGTCACGGGTGGCCCGACGTGCGTCTCGCGGGCCTGCTCGGCGTGCTCGTGCGATTGCCGGGGCACCTGCGCGACCCGCGCACGGCGTGGCCCGTGGCGGCACGCCGCGAGCTGCCCGGCAGCGCCGGCCTGCTCGCCTGCCTGGTGCCGGCGCTCGTGGCCGTCGCGGGTGGCTGCTGGCTGCTGCTGGGGCTGCTGAAGCTCGTCCGGCGTCCCGGCGACGGCGGCGCCAGGTGGGCTTCGGGCACCGACCTGCGACCGCTGCGGCGCCGCCGCCGGGACACGGTCACTGATCGTGTCGCGGGTCTGGGGTCCCTGAGGCGCCAGGCAGCCCGTCGGGCGGCCGTCACTGACGGTGGCGGCCGCCTCGTGCTCGGCCGCCACCGCGGACGGCTGCTGTACGGCGAGCAGCGCCACGCGCTGATCGCGTTCGGGCCGCCGCAGTCGGGCAAGTCGTCGGGGCTGGCGATCCCGGCGCTGCTCGAATGGCAGGGTCCGGCGATCGCGTCGTCGATCAAGACCGACCTGCTGGCCGCGACGGCGCGACGGCGAAGCAGCATCGGCGAGACGCTCGTGTTCGACCCGTTCGGGCTCAGCGGGCAGCCGGCCCACACGTGGTCACCGCTGCGCGGTGCCGGCACCTGGGAGGGGGCGCTGGAAGCGGCCTGGCGGCTGACGGCGGCGGCCGAGATCGACGGCCGCGGCGT
>JASHQV010000058.1 GCA_030038955.1 Solirubrobacteraceae bacterium | reverse complement strand
CCCTACACGTACGACGACCACCCGGCCACCGGGCAGACCTGCACGAATCCGGCGCAGTCGAACCCGATCCCGTGTGATCCCAGCCTGCAGGACTTCTCGATCACCCACGACCTGGCCTACGTCATCCCGGCGCTGCGGGCGATGCTGGCGACCGACCCGAAGATCAAGATCCTCTCGACCGAGTGGAGCCCGCCCGCCTGGATGAAGGCCAACGACAGCCTCGACGACCTCCGCGGCGCAGGCACCCTCCTGAGCCAGTTCTACGGCACGCTGGCCGACTACTTCGCCAAGTTCATCGCCGCCTACACGGCGCTTGGCGTTCCGATCTGGGCGATTACCCCAGAGAACGAGCCCGGCTCGTCCGCCGCCTTCCCGGCGATGGACTTTCCCGCGGCCGACGAGGCCTCGTTCATCACCGGCGAGCTGCTCCCGACGTTGCGCCAGGACGGCCTGCACACGCGGATCTTCGGGCTCGACGGCACCAGCCTCACCTATGCCGAGGCGCTCGAGCAGAGCTCGGCCGCCTCACGGCTGGCCGGTATCGCCTGGCACTGCTACGGCGGCCAGCAGGTGATCGGCGAGTTCCACCGCCTCTACCCACACATCGTCGACCTGACCAGCGAGTGCTCGCCGGGGATCATCCCCTACCGGGCGGCGGAGGTCGCGCTCAGCGGCCTGAACAACTTCTCCTCGCTGATCGAGCTGTGGAACCTCGCGCTCGACCCGCACGGCGGGCCGGTCGAGCCGCCCAACTCGGGTTGCCGCGGCTGCACCGGGCTGGTAACCGTCAACCCGCAGACGCACAGGGCCTCCTACAGCCTCAACTACTACGAGCTGGGACAGTTCTCGGAGTTCATCCGGGCCGGCGCCAGGCGGGTCGAGATGACGCGCCCCGTGACCGAGTTCACGTCGCCCACCCGACCCCGGTACGGAGTCACCGCCGGGCTCGACGACGTCGCGGCCGTCAACCCGGGCGGGCGGCGGGTGGTCGTCGTCTACAACAACTCGAGCGTCGAGCAGTACTTCGCGGTCGTGTGGGACGGCGACAGCTTCAAGTACAAGCTGCCGCCGCGGGCGACCGTCACGTTCGCCTGGCGGCCATGACGTCGGACCTGTCGGCGCCTCGTTCGCGAGCGCCGGGCGCCGTCGTCCTCATCGGACTTCGTCGTCGGGGTGTGGCCACACGAGCGCGACGCCCTGAGCCGTGAGCGTGCAGCTGTCGCCCGGCGTCAGGTCCGTGCTGCCGAGCGTGCGTACGAGCAGCGGCGGGCTGTTTGGCTGCGAGGCGATCTGGACGCGCAGGACCGTGTCGTGGCCGTGATAGCCGCGCTGGATCACCCGTCCGAGCGATCCCATCGCATGCTTGGTCGCGGTGACGGCGATCTGCTCGGGACGGACCAGGGCCGTGACCTGGCATCGGCTGGCCGGTGGCGGCTGGCCGTGCCAACGGGCGGGCAGCCGACCCAACGCGGTAGTGACCACGCGACCGTTCCTGTGTCCCTCGCTCGCGGACGCAGGCTCGAGCAGGCCATCGAGGAGGTTGGCGTCGCCGACGAAGGCGGCGAGCGTAGCGTCGAGGGGGCCGGCGTAAAGGTCGTCCGGCGTAGCGAGCTGGACGATCTCTCCATCGCGAAGCACGGCCACCATGTCGGCCGTCGACAGCGCCTCGTCCTGGTTGTGCGTGACGAGCAGCGTCGTCGTGCCGGCGCTCATCAGAATGCGGCGCGTCTCGTCGCGGATGCCGGCGCGCAAATGCGCGTCGAGCGAAGCGAATGGCTCGTCCAGCAGCACGACGTCGGGTTTGATCGCGAGCGCTCGAGCGAGCGCGACGCGCTGCTGCTGACCGCCGGACAGCTGGTGCGGATAGCGCTTCTCCAAGCCGGTCAGCCCGACCAGCTCGAGCAGCTCGGCGGCCGCCGCGCGCCGGGCCGCTCGTGGCAGTCCGAACGCGATGTTGCCAGCCACGTTGAGATGTGGAAACAGGCTGCCCTCCTGGGAGACGTAGCCGATTCGGCGCCGCTCGGGGGGGACGTGGGTCCGGTCGTCAGCGATCGTCCGACCGGCGACCGTGATCGTCCCGCTGTCGGGTCGGTCAAACCCGGCGAGCAGGCGGAGCAGGGTCGTCTTGCCGGCGCCGGATGGGCCGAGCAGGGCCGTGAAGGAGCCGGCGCGCACCGTCAGGCTGAGGCCGCGAATGACGGAATGGTCGCCGAAGCGCTTGTACAGGTCTGTTGCGACGACGTCGCTCATGTGGCGGTGACCATACGCGACGGCATGCGGTCGAAGAACCGGGCTAGCAGGACGCTCGGCAGGGTGGCGAGCACGATGATCGCCAGCGCGAACGGCGCGGCCTGTCCGTAGGCGAGGTTCTGCTGGTAGGCCCAGAACTGGGTCGCAAGCGTCTGCACCCCAGTCGGGACCAGGATCAGCGTCGCCGTCAGCTCGGTGACGGCCGACAGGAACACGAGGCAGAACGCCGCGGCAAGTCCCGGCGCGATCAGAGGTAGCGTGACACGCCATAGCACCGACGGCTGCGCAGCGCCGAGCGACCGCGCGATCTCTTCGAGCTCAGGGGGCGCCTGCAGCACCGACGCGCGCACCCCGACGAGCGCAAGCGGAAAGAACAGGATCGCGTAGGCGAGCACGAGCAGCGGCGCGCTCTGATACATGAACCCGTCGGCGTAGCGCTCCGCGAAGTACGACAGCGCCAGGGCGATCACCAGTCCTGGCATCGCCAGGACAAGATACGTCGTGCG
Source organism: Solirubrobacteraceae bacterium (assembly GCA_030038955.1). GTDB lineage: Bacteria > Actinomycetota > Thermoleophilia > Solirubrobacterales > Solirubrobacteraceae > Palsa-465. The sequence continues at coordinate 1,283 of JASHQV010000058.1, read as the reverse complement.
CTCCAGCAACCTGTATGCGGGCCCTCGGTGACGAATCGCGAGCAACGCCACGGGAAGCGCCATCGCGGTGGCGACGGCCGCTGCGCAGCCGGAGTAGGCAGCGGTGTGCCAGGCGGCATCGGCCAGCGACACACCGGTCAGATAGGCTTGCCGCGCCTCGACGATCCAGTAGATCGCCGAGCCGACCGGAACGCCGACGGCGACACCGACGAGCCCGAGCAAGAAGGCAAGCGCCGGCCACCGCCAGCGACCCAGACGGTGGCGTGCGGCCACGCGCTGAGCGAGCGCGCCCTTGCGACTGACGCGGCGGCCCCGTCGGGCGCCCGCCTCCCCGCACAGCACGAGGATGCTGAGCAACACGAGCACCAGCGATAGCGCGCAGGCGGTGGGCACGTTGAAGGAGACGTTGAACTCGGTGAAGATCTCGGTCGTGAACGTCTGGTAGCCGAGGATCTCGAAGGCGCCGTACTCGGCGAGCAGCACCAGCACAACGAGCAGGCAGCCGCCGAGGATCGCGCCGCGTGCTTGCCGCAGCGTCACTCGCCAGAACGTCTCGAGGCGTCCGAGTCCGAGGCTGCGTGCGACCTCCTCCTGGCTCGCGTCGGCGTTGCGCAGGCTGGCCGCGACCGGTAGGTAGACGAGTGGGTAGACCGCCAAGGTCATCACAAGCACCGCGCCGCGGAAGCCCTCGACCAGCGTGGAGATCGATGACCAGGCGAAGCTGACGACGAAGTCCGGGATCGCCAGCGGCACGACGACGAGCACCGCCCAGACACGACGGCCGGGCAGATCCGTCCGCTCGACCAACCATGCGGCGGCGGTGCCAAGCACAGCGCACAGCACGGTCACGACCGCGGCCAGGCGGACCGTGTTCCATAGCAGCGTCGCCGTGAGCGAGCGAAAGATGAGCCGACTGATCGTCGAGGCACCCGCGTCGGATGCCTCTATGAGCATGAACGCAAGCGGCAGCGCGAGCACGATCGCGACAGCAACGCTCGCGCCCAGTAGCAACCCAGGCGGCCGTGGCCCGTGGGAACGGGCCGCGGCCGCCGGCCGCCCGGGCGCAGATCCAGTCGGCCGGGCCGGTGGCGCGAACGTCGTCACCTGGGGCCACCCGTCGCCATGGCCGGCTTACAGCAGCCCGGCCTTGCGCAGCAACGCGATCGCGGTCGAACCATCACCCAACTCGGGGATCGTGATCGAATTTGGCTCGAGCTGGTCAAACGGCGTCTCCGGAGCGGCCGTTGTCACGCCGTCGTCGATCGGGTACTCGAAGCTGATCG
>JASHQV010000009.1 GCA_030038955.1 Solirubrobacteraceae bacterium | reverse complement strand
GTACGGTCGAGACGATCATCCGCTGCTCGTCGGTTAGGTCCAGGTCCATACCTCGCTCCCCTCAGCCTGGGCTCAGCCGGCCCAGTTGTAGATCGGCGTCGGCATTGCCGACGGGGATCGCTCCATGGTCCGCGGCGTGCGTCATCAGCAGCTCCCGGTAACGACTCAGGTACGCGGTCGTGATCTCGCAGCGGAAGCTCGTAGCGACGTGGTCGCCGTCGGCGTGGAGCGCGCGGCGCAGCTCTCCGCGGAGCCCGAACACCGAGCGACCGCCCGCGAACCCGATCCGCACGACCTCGCCGTCTGCAGCGGCCAGCTCATATACGCCCATGTGCCCGCCGAGCCGCTCGACGTGCTCTGAGTCAAGCGGGACCCACGGCCCGGTCATACGCACACCGCTCACGGTCGCCACTCCCGCAGCACCTCTTCGGTATGCGCACCGAGCGCGGGGGCCGGCGCCGGATCCGGCGGCGGCTCGCCGTCATAGCGGATCGCAGAGCCGAACACGCGAATCGGGCCGTGGGTCGGATCGACGATCTCACGCAGCAGGCCTTGCGCGCGCGCGTCAGGATCGTCGACGACCTCACGCAGGTCTCGCACCGGCGCCGCCGGGATCCCGCGGGCGAGCAGCGCCTCGATCACGCCGTCGCGCCGGCGAAGCGCTGCCCAGCCGCCAATCACGGCGTCCAGTTCGTCGATGTTCTCGACCCGCAGCTCGCGGGTTCTGAACCGCGCGTCGGCGGCGAGCTGCTCGCCTCCGATCACGTCGGCCAGCGCGCGCCACTGCGCGTCCGTGACGCAGATAATCGCCGCGTACCCGTCGCTCGTGGCGTAGACGTTGTACGGTGCCTCACCGCGGCCACCGTGCCGGTTGCCGGTCCGCTCGGGTGTCTCGCCGGTCGTGCCGAGCGCGACCGCGAGGCTGGATAGCAGCGGTGGGAACGCCGCGTCGAACATCGCCACCTCGACCGTGCCGCCCTTGCGAGTGCGCTCGCGTCGCAGCAGCGCGCTGACGATGCCGCCATACATGTGCGCGCCAGCTGCAAAGTCGGCCACCGCGACGCCGGCCTTGACGGGTGGCTGGTCCGGGTAGCCGGTGACGCTCGTGACGCCGACCATCGCCTGCACGGTCAGATCCATCGCGGGCCGGTCGCGGTACCGGCTGATCTTGCCGTAGCCGCTGCTGCTCGCGTAGATCAGGCGCGGGTTCGCCGCCCGCATGATCTCGTAGCCGACACCGAGGCGGTCCATAACGCCCGGCGCATAGTTCTCGAGCACGACGTCAGCGACCGCGACCAGCTCGAGGAACCGCGCACGGCCGTCGCCCGCCTTGAGGTCCAGGCACACGCTCCGCTTGCCGACGTTGAGCGCCACGAATGGGTACCAGGCACCGTGCGCGCGCGGCCGGTTGCGGAGGTTCTCGCCGGCCGGCGGCTCGACTTTGACGACGTCCGCGCCTGCCTGCGCGAGCAGAAAGCCAGCGTAGGCGCCGTTGTAGATCTGACCGAGGTCGAGAACGCGGAGGCCGTCGAGCGGCAACTGGCTCTGGATGGTCATAGATCCCCAATAGGCGTCGGCGCCCGCTCAGGGCTCCACGGTGTGAATTATCAGAGATTGATCCATTCTGTCAATTAATCAGGCAGTCGTTCTGATAATCTGACATAGGTGCTCGATAGCTGCGACCTCGCGCACCTCGGCGGATTCCCACGGTCAGCGCGCGGGCGCGGGGGCATGCTGCCATAAGACGTGCTGTGCGTTGTGCATGCGAGTCTCGTGCTCGAGGAGGCGACTGCCCCACGCCAAAGGTGGGTCCGCTAGATTGTTCGAATAATCAGAACTAACGATCAATAACTTGACAAGCTAAGAAGCGTGGCAGATACTCCGCCGCGCCGAGGCCGAGCGCCGGGTGCTGCGCCGCGCCGAGGCCGATTCGGGAGAGAGCGGAAATGAAGGAGTGCGACATGGGTCCTGAGGATCGTGAGTCGAGGTTTGGCGGAGTTTCGCGGCGGCGTTTCATTCGGGATGCGTTCGCCACCGGCGGCGCTCTCGCAGGCGGTTCGGCACTTCTCGCCGCCTGCGGGAACAGCAGTGCCAGCACCAACGCGACCAGCGCTGCGACGACTGTCGGCACACCGAAGATGGGTGGTGCGATGCGTCTGGGCGTCTCGGGCGGCAGCTCCAAGGACACGCTCGACCCGCACACCTGGGCTCAGCAGATCGATGGCGCACGCGTCTGCCAGCTGTACGAATGGCTCGCCTACCGTGACGCCGACTACGTCCTCAGGCCGATGCTCGGAGTGGAGTTCATCCCGAACAAGAACGCCGACCAGATGCTGGTCAAACTGCGGCCCGGGGTGACCTTCCACAGCGGCAAGCCGCTTACTGCGGACGACGTAGTGTTCTCGTTCGAGCGCATGATGAACCCGAACGTGGGCGCTGCCGAGTACGGGCAGTTCATCTCAGTCATCAAGAAGGTCGAGGCGGTCGACTCTGGGACCGTACGGTTCACGTTCAAGTTCCCGTTCAGCCAACTCGAGGACTTCGCCGGCAGTTCGTCCGCAGGCATCATCCCAGTTGGCTGGACCGAGAACAAGCCCGACGGCACCGGTCCATTCAAATTCCAGAGCTTTACGCCCGGCCAGCAATCGGTGTTCGTCCGTAACGACCACTACTGGGACCACCCGAAGCCATATGTCGATTCCGTCACGATCATCGACCTGACCGACGACGCCGCACGCGTCAACGCACTGGTCTCAGGCGCCGTCGACGCGATCGACTCGGTCCCCTACGTGCTGTTGCCCTCCGTCCAGGCGAACACCAACCTACACGCTCTCATCTCCGAGACCGGTAACTGGTACCCGCTCACGATGCGCGTCGATAAGGCACCGTTCAACGACCCGCGCGTGCGCCAAGCGATGCGCTGGCTGATCGACCGCAATCAGATGCTCAACGACGCGTACGGCGGCCACGCGCGGATCGGCAACGACCTGTTCGCAATTGATGACCCGCTCTACGACCACTCGATCGAGCAGCGCGAGCAGGACATCGACAAGGCGAAATTCCTGCTCAAGCAAGCAGGCCACGGCAATGGCCTGACGGTAAACCTAGTCACCGCGCCGATCGAAAACGGCGTTGTGCAGTCCTGCGTGGTGTTTGCCCAGCAGGCAAAGGCCGCTGGCGTGAACGTGGTTCTGACGAAGCTAGACACCACCACCTTCTTTGACAACCAGTACATGCAGCGCACGTTCTCGGTCGACTGGTGGGACGCCGAGTCGTTCCTGTCTGGAACGGCATATACGCAACTTCCGTTCTCGCATTTCAATGAGACCCATTACGACAATCCCCAGTTCACCAAGTGGTACTACGATGCGGTGGCGACCACTGACTTCTCACTGCAGAAGGAGATCGCGGCGAAAATGCAGCAACAGCTGTGGCTAGACGGCGGCGAGATCATCGTCGCGTTCGCCGACAACGTCGACGCCTATAGCAGGAAGGTGACAGGTTTCATCCCGAATAAGACGGGCTTCAACCTGAACTACTGGGGCGTAAAGGATGCATGGTTCGTGTGAGTTCACGACGGCGGTCGCGCAGCTCGCGCCGCGGATCGGAGACGTCGAGGGAAACCGGCAGCGAGCGGCCGCTGCGATCGGCGCTGCCGCGCAAGCTGGGGCGAGCCTCGTCGTGCTGCCCGAGCTGTGCAGCAGCGGCTACGTGTTCGCCGATGCGCAGGAGGCTCGCTCGCTTGCCGAGCCGATCGACGGCCCGTCGGTCGAGCAGTGGCGGGCGCTGTCGCGGGAGCACGATCTGGCGATCGTCGCGGGGCTGTGCGAGCTAGACGACGAGAGCGCGGTGCGCAACAGCGCCGTGGTGATCGACTCGGGCGAACTGCGGGCCGTGTACCGCAAGTCGCACCTGTGGGATCGCGAGAAGCTGTGCTTCGAACCTGGGTCCTCCCCGCCCGTGGTGGTGGAGACGCGGGCCGGGTTCGTCGGCGTGGCGATCTGCTACGACGCGTTCTTCCCCGAGGTGATGCGAATGCTGAGCCTCGCCGGCGCGGACGTGATCGCGGTGCCGATGAACGCGCCGGTGCTGGCGCCACCGCTCGAGCCGCTGGTCGCCGACCTGATCACCGCGTGTGCGAGCGCGCAGACCAACCGCGTGTACGTCGCTCAGGCGGACCGGACCGGGCCCGAGCGCGGGGTGGACTGGGTGGGCGCGAGCGTGATCGTCGATCCCGATGGAAGGATGCTGACCGCGCAGGCGCCAGGGGAGGCGCTGCTGACGGCGACCGTCGATCTTGCACGCGCGAGGAGTAAGCGCTTCGGCGAGCGTAACGATGTGCTCGCTGACCGCCGGCTCGATTTGTACGACCGGCCAGCGCAGGTCATCAAGGCTGGACCGGGAAGCCGGGCAAGCCTGGTGTGACGGCTTCCCCGCTCGTCTACACGTTCGGTTCATTCGAACAAGCGACCAGTTATTTGACAACCCTCACATGGCTGTCGATAATGGCGGCGCGCACATGCAATCGCGCCGGCACCCAAGCTAAATGCCCCGTGGTGTCGGAGGCACAACCGGTGGGCCGAGCGTGACCGATTCGACGGCGATGTTGGAGGTGCCGGCTGGACCAGCAGGGTCGGTGGTCGCAGTCCGTAGCGCCCGGGGACACTTCGGACGCTGGCTCGCGCGGCGGCTGGCGCTCGGGGTCGTGATCCTGCTCGCCGTCACCCTGCTCGTGTTCCTCGCGACACAGGCGCTCCCCTCGAACCCATCGCAGACGATCCTCGGTCGCAACGCGACGCCGGCCGCGGTGGCCGCGCTGAACCACAAGCTCGGGCTTGACAAGCCGATCGTCACGCAATACCTGCACTGGTTGGGGAGGCTGCTGCGCGGCCATTTCGGCGTTTCGCTCGCCACCGGCCAGCCGGTCGGCTCGCTGCTCTCGCAGCGGATCGTGAACTCGCTGACGCTGCTGTTCTTCGCGGCGCTGATCGCGCTGCCGCTGTCTTTCTTCCTTGGCACGATCACCGCCGTCCGTCGGGGGCCGTTCGACCGAGTCCTGCTGCTCATCGCCGTCGTCCTGTCGGCGCTGCCGGACTTCGTGATCGCGATCACCCTAGTGATCCTGTTTGCGACGGTGGTGTTCACGATCTTTCCCGGCGTCGCACTGGTCCCACCGGGCACGAGTCCGCTGGACAACCCGAATGAGCTGGTTCTGCCGGTGATGACGCTGGTGCTGCTGAACGTTCCCTATCTGTACCGGCTCGTGCGCGCGTCGATGATCGACGTGCTCGGATCCGAGTACGTGGCGATGGCCCGGCTCAAGGGGATGCCGCCGCGGATCGTGATCGTCCGCCATGCGCTACGCAACGCGCTGTTGCCCGCGATCCAGGGCTCGGGGATCGTGCTTGGCTGGCTGCTCGGCAGCGTCGTCGTGGTCGAGAACGTGTTCCAGTACCCGGGACTCGGAAGTGCGCTGACCAACGGCGTCTACAACCGTGATTTGCCCGTGATCCAGGGGGTCGTGCTCGTCTTTGCGATCGGGATCGTCCTGTTCAACCTGACCGCCGATGCGCTCACGATCTGGCTGACGCCGAAGCTGCGGACGGGCTCCGATCTATGACCGCGACCGCTGCTCCGCCCGATGCCGTCACCGAGCGGGAGACCGATCTCCGCTCGTGGTGGGCCGTCGGCCTCAAGGATTCCTGGCACAACGGCCGCACCCGCGTCGGGCTCGTGATCACCGTGCTGATCGTGCTGCTCGCTGTGTTCGGGCCTCTGATCGCGCCGCACTCGCCGACGCAGCTCGTTGGGGCACCGTTCGCCGGGCCGTCTGGCAGATCGCCGCTGGGCACCGACTACGTGGGAGAGGATGTACTCTCGAGAGTGCTTTCGGGCGGGCGCTTCGTGCTCTGGATGGCGCTGTCGGCCGGCCTGATCGGCACGATCGGTGGCGGCACGCTTGGGATCGTCGCGGGCTACGGGCGCAAGGGGGTCGACGAGCTGATCATGCGCTCGCTCGACGTGCTGCTCGCGATCCCGGTGATCGTTTTCGCGCTGCTGTTTATCTCGATGCTCGGGTCGAGCCCGTTGCTGATCGTCGTGCTCGTCGGCATTAGCTGGATGCCAACCGTCGCGCGTACGGTTCGCGCCGCGACGCTCGAGATCGGCCGGCGGGAATTCATCGACGCAGCCGAGGTGATCGGCACTCCGCGGCGGCAGATCCTGGCCCACGACATCCTCCCGAACCTGATGACGATCATCCTCGTCGAGCTCGGCCTGCGGATCGCGTGGTCCATCTCGCTCGTCTCGGCGATCAACTTCCTCGGCTTCGGGATCTCTCCGCCGCACGCGGACTGGGGACTGATGATCAACGAGAACAGCACCGGCCTGGCGGTCCAGCCGTGGGCGGTGGTGGCCCCGGTGATCTGCATAGCCCTGTTCAGCATCGGCGTCAACCTGCTGGCCGACGGCCTCGGCCAGGCGGTCTCTGGGATCGATCGCAAGGTCGGCTGATGGCGGGTGGAATCGAAGTCAAGGGGCTGTCGGTCTCGCTCGCGAAGACACGTACCGAGATCGTCCAAGATGTCTCGTTCTCGGTCGTACGGGGCGAGGTGCTCGGGCTCGTAGGCGAGTCTGGCTGCGGCAAGACAACGGTCGCGCTCGCCGTCTGCGGTGGCACGCGGGCTGGCGCGAGGATCACCGCCGGCGAGGTGACGATCGACTCGCGGCCAATGCTCGGCCTCGACCCGGTGGCGCTCCGGACTCGGCGCGGCAGGGACGTGGCTTACGTGTCCCAGGACCCGGCTGCGGCGCTCAACCCATCGCTGCGGATCGGCCGCCAGCTGAGCGAGATGCTGGAGGTACACGCACCCGAGCTCCGTAGCGAAGCCATCCACGAGACGATCTGCGAGACGCTCGCAGACGTCCGCCTGCCGAGCTACCCGGAGTTCCTGCGCCGCTATCCGCACCAGCTCTCGG
>JASHQV010000057.1 GCA_030038955.1 Solirubrobacteraceae bacterium | reverse complement strand
CTCGGGCAACACCGGCATCTCGCTGGCGATGATCTGCGGGCGCAAGGGCTATCACCTGAAGGTGGTGATGCCGGACAACGTCACGCCGGAGCGGACTCAGCTGCTGCGCATGTACGGAGCCGAGATCGTCTACTCGGAGGGCGCCAAGGGCTCCAACGGCGCCGTCGAGCTGGCGCTCGACATGGCCGAGCATGACGCCTCCTACTACATGCCATACCAGTACGGCAACCGCGCCAACCCCGAGGCCCACTACAACGGCACCGGGCTGGAGATCCTCGAGGAGCTCGACGAGGTCAGCGCGTTCGTCGCCGGCCTCGGCACCGGCGGCACGCTGATGGGCACCGGTCGCAGGCTCAAGGAGGAGCTCGGCGACGCCGTCAAGATCGTCGCCGCCGAGCCGATGCAGGGCGAGCCGGTGCAGGGGCTGCGATCGCTGGCAGACGGCTTCATCCCGCCGATCATCGACCTGTCGCTGCTCGACCGGAAGATCCTCGTGACCAACCGTGACGCGATCCTGTTCACCCGCCGGCTGCTGGACGATGAGCGGCTGTTCGCCGGGGTCTCATCCGGAGCGATCGCCCGGGTGGCGCTGCGCATAGCCGGGGAGCTGGACGACGGTAACGTGGTGTTCATCGTCGCCGACGACGGCTCCAAGTACTTCTCGTCGGGCATCTACACGCGACCGCTGGAAGAGATCGAGAACCTGGACTCCACGGTCTGGTGGTGAGCCGCACGGGGGCCCGTCCCGTGGTGAGCCCTCCAGAGGCCGTCTGATGGTGAGCCCTCAAGAGCCGGCCACGCGCCGGGCGGTTGTGTGCAGCTCGGCGCTCGCTGTCGCCGGGCTGGCGCTCGCCGGGTGCGGCTCACGTGCGCCGATCCGAGTCTCAGCCGACGCGCGCGAGCTCGACGTGAAGCTGCTCAACGATGCGCTCGCGATCGAGCAGCGCTCGATCGCCGCTTACACGGTCGCGGCACCGCTGCTGGGGGGATTCGGCTCGAAGATGGCGGGCCAGTTCCTCGGCCAGGAGCTGCTTCACGCCGGAGAGCTGCGCAAGCTGATCAAGCAGGTGCGCGGCTACGCCCACAGCCCGCTGAGCCACTATGACCTCGGACACCCGCGCGGGCGCGACCGCTTGCTGGCGCTGCTGCACGCGCTCGAGCGGGAGCAGATCGGCGCCTACCTGGCCGCGATCGCGCGCATCTCCAGTCCGGATCTGCGCCAGTCGCTCGCCCCGATCCTGGCCAATGACGCTCAGCACGTGACCGTGCTGCGCGCACAGCAGGGGTTGCCGGCGATGACGGCCCCGTTCGTCAGCGCGAGCGAATGAGCCGCGCTTCTGATCCCCCCCGCTCGCGCCGGCAGCTGCTCGCGGATCTCGTCAGGGCGGCGGCTGGCGAACGCCGGCGCCTGCTCGAGCTGCTGGCGAGCGAGCGGCTGGCAGTGGCGGTGTACGGGCGGGCGGTAGCGGCGGCCGCCGTGACGCCCGGGGGCCGACTGCTCGCGGGCCGGATCGAGACGCAGGAGCGCGCGCATGCGCTGGCGCTGGCGCGCTTGCTGGACAAGTCCGGTCCGAGGCGGCTCTCAACCCGCCGCTCGACACCGCTGTCGACCCGCGCCACGGTCGACGCGCTGGCCGGTCTTGGGATCGCCGTGCGGTTCAGCGCACTACGCAGCGAGCGCGACTGGTTCCGGCTGCTCGAGCAGCTGGAGGGCGCCCTGGTGGGCGCCTGCTACAAGGCGCTGCGAGATCTCAGCGACCCCGCCAGCGCCACCCTGGTGGCAAGGATCATGGCCAGCGAGGCCCAGCACTCGACGCTGCTGTTCAGCTTCCGTCACCCGCAGGACATCGATCTCGATGTCGCGGTCGGACTGGTAACGGGCAGCGCCGAGAGTGGATGAGCGGACCGCGGTGCGTGGCCGGCCGGCAGGCCGGTGCGCGCGGGCGCATCGCCGTGAAAGCCGGTCCGCGCGGCCGCCTTGGGCACGCCGGCACGAGCCACGATCGCGTCGGCTACGCGTCGCTCGTCGACGACGTACATCCCCCGAAGGATCATCTGCCTGAGTGCTGCCTTGTCATCAGTCACTTTTTTGGTATCGGCAGCCGCACAGGCGTGGTTGACGGCTGTGGACGGGTGGAGGAGGCGCCGACGCCCGACCGCGACCGAGCCGGGGCGCCACTCGGGAGCTGGGGCACGCGTGAGAATTATCGACGTCTTTGACGGCGTCCGGACGCGCAATCGACCCCGCCCGCCCGGCCGTGACAGCGCCGTACCACCAGTACGTCTTGTGTCACGGCCTTCCGCCAGCCACGTCCCGCCGCTCGCCAGCTCCACCACCTAGTTCCCTGACGCTGCCTAATTCTCGCGCGAACCCTTGGTAGCCTCGTTCGCGTGAAGATCTCGCGCGAGCTGGTGCAGCAGCTGGTCGATCACGCCCTCTCCGAGGCCCCGAACGAGTGCTGCGGTGTCGTCTCGCTCCGCGACGGCGCGGCGCAGCGCGTCTACCAGGCGGTGAACATCCATGGCAGCCCGCTCAGATACGAGATCGGCCCCGAGGAGCTGTTGCGCATCTATCGCGAGATAGAGGATGCCGGCTGCGAGCTCGGTGCGATCTACCACTCGCACACGCGCAGCCGCCCGTATCCCTCGCAGACCGACGTGAACCTCGCCGCTGGCTGGCCCGATCCGCTGTACCTGATCATCGGGCTGGCGGGAGACGAGCCCGAGCTCCCGGCCTACAGGATCCGCGGCGGCCACGTCGAGCAGGCGGAGCTGGAAGTGGTGTGATGGGCACGGCCGCTTCGACGCCGCGGCTGATCTGCCCCGGCTGCGGAGCCGCCTACGGCAGCGACCATCGCTTCTGCGAGCGCTGCCGCCTGCCGCTGGTCCTGGACGCGCCCGAGCTGGTCGTCAGCGACCGACACGGCCGCGCCCGCAAGATCAAGCCCCAGCTTTGCCAGGGGCCGCTGGTCGCAGTCGCCCGGGCGGGCAATCAGCCCGAGGCCGAGTTCGTCCAGGGGCTGCTGCTGGAGGAGGGGGTGCCGAGCCTCCTGCGACGCAGCGCCGGCTTCGACGTGCCCGACTTCCTCGCCGCCGGGCCGCGCGACGTGCTCGTGCCCCAGTCGGGCGTGGATACGGCTCGCGAGGCGCTGCTGGCGGCCGAGATCATCACCGATGCGCCACCGGGCGCCGCTCGCACGCCGCCGGTGCGGCTGCTGGCGGGCCTGCTGGTGGCGCTGGCCTTGGGGGCGGCGATCGTCTCGCTGATCTACGCCCTCCACTGAATCTCGTGACGACATAGCGAGACCCGCTGAGATCGGTCACAAGTCCGGCGGTCCTGGGTTAATCTCTCTATGGGGCTCCGGGATCGCAGCGATGCCGAGCTGTTGCGGGACACGCACGCGGATGCTGCTGCCTTCGCCGAGTTCTACGACCGGTACGAGGCGGCCGTGGTTGGCTACTTCGCCCGGCGGGTGAGGGACCCGGAAGTGACGGCTGACCTGACGGCGGAGGTGTTCACGGCGATCCTGGCGGCCGCGGATCGTTACCGGCCGCTGGGGCCGACGGCGGCCGGCTGGGTGCTCACGATCGCCCACAACACGCTGGTCAAGAGCATCCGGGCCGGCCAGGTGGAGGCGTCGGCTCGCACCCGACTCGGTCTGATCGAGGCGATCAGCTTCGAGCCCGACGAGCTCGAGCGAGTGGAGGCTTTGATGACAAGTGACGTTTGGCTGCACGAGCTGCTCGGACGGCTGCCGCGCGAGCAGGCAGAGGCGATTCGCGCCAGGGTGCTGGACGAGCGCGGGTATCCCGAGATCGCGGCGGAGCTGCAGACCTCCCCGCTGGTGATCCGCAAGCGCGTCAGCCGTGGGTTGGCGGCCCTGCGGCGTCAGCTCGACAAGGGGGGCGTGTGATGGCGGTGCTGCCCACGGTGCGCCGGCAGGTCGTCGCGCTGGCCGAGCGGGCGATCGAGTCTCCCGCGCCCGCGGCGGCTCCGAGCCGGCGTCGGGCGTGGAGGCCGCCGCTGTCGAGCGCGCGATCGTGGCTGCTCCCGGCGCTCAGCCTGGCCGTGGCGGCGGCGGTGGTCGCGATCGTCGTCAGCGCCGGACCGCGTGTTCGCGGCCACGGTGCGGCGACCACGGGCGCCGGAACGACGCAAGGCCTCGGCGGCGTGCGCCTCGGCAGGGACGAGGCATGGTACGTGACGGCGGTCCAGCAGGAAACGATCCCGTGGGAGCCGATCGCGGTGCAGCGGGCGTTGACACGGGCCGGAACTCCTCCGTCGACGACGGTCAACTCCGCCACACGGGCGGCCGTGGTCAACCGCGTCGAGTTCCGGACGTGGATCCTGAAGAGCGGCGAGGGCGACGGTCGGGCAGCCATGCTCGGCAAGCCGCGTTTCATCGGCAGCCCGCACGCGCGTGCGGTGTGGCGCTCCGAGGGAAGCGATCCGATGATCGAGATCGACGCCAAGACGTTCGCAACCACCAACGGCCACGGCTTCCAGTTCGGGGACCGCATGCTCAGCTACGCGCGGGTTGCGAGCCTCCCCACCAGCCAGCCGGCCCTGCTTCGGTTCTTCCCGCCGACTCGCACGTTGCCCGCGGCGAACCGCTTCAGCGAGATCGCCAGCGCGCTCGGGTGGGTACCGCTCCCCGAGGCCGTGCGCAGGGCGCTGTTCACGACGCTCGAGCAGCTCCCCGGAGTCGAGGACCTCGGGCTCGTACGCGACCCTCTCGGCCGCCGCGGCGTCGCGCTTGGCATCGTCATTCCCGGCGAGTCAGCCCCCCGCACGGGACCGGGCGCCGGCGCCGGCAGCACCTTCCCGATGCGCAGCGAGCTGATCTTCGAGCAGTCCACGAAAGCGCTGCTGGCGACCGAGACCGTCCTCCTGAAGGCGAGCCCGGTGCGCGGGATCGGCGCCGGCTACGCGATCCAGTCGACTGCCTACGTCCGCTCGTCGGTGGTCCCGGCGGCAACCGTTCCCAAGGCAGCGCCGCTCCCGCGGCCGCGCAACCCCTCGGCGCCGCGCCGGCGCTAGCCGGACTTGGCGACGGGGATCGTCATCGATCCGCGATCTGTGGATGGAAATTGGTCTATAGCGCCATTTTCATCCACAGGTCAGCCGGCCCCCCGATCCGGGGCCGC
>JASHQV010000056.1 GCA_030038955.1 Solirubrobacteraceae bacterium | reverse complement strand
GGCGTCTGCAGGCGGCTTGCGCTGGGCCGGCGACCTGTGGTTCACCGGCCCCGCCCGGGCGGCCGTGACGGCCGCCACCGGCAGCGGCTTGCCGGCCAGTGCCAGCTCGGCCTGAGCGGTCACCCACACCGGCGTCTGCTGCTGCCCGCGGGCGTACGCGACCTGCCCATCGGCGCCGATCAGCCCCCGCAGGTAGGCGAGCGGCGAGTGCTTGAGCGAGCTGAGGCTCATCCTCACCGCATCCAGCCCCTGCACCGCGAACGCGGTCGACTGCGCGTTCGAGGTCGCGCCCGGCTCCATCGGCCAGCCGCCGTCGCGGTTTTGGTTGCGACGCAGGAATCGCACCGCCCGGCGGATCGCGCGGCGGTGACCGGTGCCCGCCAGCGCCTCGAGCACGGCGCCGGTGTCATCGACGTCGGACTGGCCCGGGGCGGTCGCGAAGTTGAAGCCGCCATCGGCGTCCTGCTGGCGGCTCAGCCACCTGATCTGGCGGGCGGCGGGCTGGACGCCCGCCGCCCGCTCTGCGAGGATCGCGAACGCCGTCAGGTTGGTCTGGCCGAGAACCGAGCCGTTCCTGCGGATCTGGCGCCGCAACCGCCTGACCAGCCCCGCGACCGGGCCGCCGCCGGCGTGGATCGCGAGGATCGAGCGCTCCAGTGACCCGGGGTAGTCGCCGCCCGGATGCCTCTCCAGGTAGGCAAGCAGGGTTGGACCGCCGTGGCTGGCGGCGGCGGGGCTCTGCCTCGCCGCCGCCAGCGCCATCGCCGCCCAGCCCGAGAACAGCGACGAGGAGCCCACGCCCGGCGCCGGCCCGTAGCCGCCGTCGCGGTCCTGGGCTGCCAACAGGTAGGACGTGGGGGTGGCGGCCGCCCGCGCCGGCGCGGGCTGGCCGCCACCCCCCAGCAGCAGCATCGCGGCGATGATCGCGCCGATCGTCGGCGGCAGCCACTTGACCTCTAGCCGCATGCGGAAGCGCTCCAGCGAGCTGATCAGCGCGGGACCGAAGGCCAGCGCGAACAGCAGGCAGCCAGTCGCGTGAATCAGGTCGAAGCCGACCCCCTTGCCGACGTACAGCGCCAGCTGCGCGAAGCTGTGGTCGCTGTAGGTGACCCAGTCGCCGAAGTCCTGCAGCGCCGTGAACGCGAACCCGATCGGGAAGCAGATCAGCGCCAGCGGCCAGCGCCCGATGCGCCCGGGGACGAGCCGCGCGAGGCCGGCGCCGAGCAGCCCGGTGACGCCCCAGCCGGCCATCTGCCACGGCGTCCACGGCCCCTGCCCGAAGAAGAAGTTGGAGGTCAGCGCCGCCACGGCCCCGACCACGAACCCAGGACCACCCCCGAGCGCGTATCCCGAGATCAGCACGATGTCGGTCGTCGGCTTAACGTTGGGCAGCGCCGCGAACGCGATCCGCCCGAGCGCGCCGAACGCTGCCAGCGTCCCGACCAGGGCCACGATCCTGGCGTCGGGCCGGGTTCGCTCGTACCACGCGAATCCCCCGGCGAGGCCGAGCGCGAGGATCCCGAAGGCGCCGACCTGCCAGCTCATGCCGACACCTCGCTGCCGGCTGCCCCGCGTACCGGCCGGGTCATGCCGGCGGCTCCCGCCCGAGCAGCGCCAGCGCCTCCGAGGCGGTCAGCGCCGCGCCGTCGAGGATCCGCGCGACCTCGGTCGCGAAGTACGTGCCGCCCGCGAGGATCTCGATCGGCGGCGCGTCGGCGATCACGCGGCCGCCGGCGAGCAGCACCACGCGGTTGGCGAACAGCGCCGCGAACTCCGGGTCGTGGGTGGCGACGATCACCCCGGCGTCGAACCCGGCCAGCAGCTCGGCGAGCTCGTGCTTCGCGTGGCGGTCCATGCCGCGAGTGGGCTCGTCGAGACAGAGGACGGTGGGCGCGCCGCCGCCAGTGGCGGCGGCGCGCCCACCGTCCGTGGAAACCTCGTCCACAGCGGGATCGCTACCGACGACGATCGCCAGCGCCAGCCGCTGCCGCTCGCCGCCCGACAGGTCACGCGGGTGGCGATCGGCGAGCTGCGTCAGGCCGAACCGCGCGAGCGCGGCCGCCGGCGCCTCGTCGGCGACGCGCTCGTGGACGAGGTAGTCGTTCGGGTTCTGCAGCAGCAGCGCGACGCGGCCCTGCGTGTGAAGCTTGCCTCGGGTCGGCTTCAGCAGTCCCGCGGCGTGCCGCAGCAGGGTTGTCTTGCCCGCGCCGTTGCGCCCCATCAGGGCTATGCGGTCCCCGCGTCTTGCGGTGAACGACAGGCCTCTGAGGATCACGGGTCCGTTCTTGACCTCGTGCCACACCCGCTCGAACTTCACGACCTCCGCTTGAGATCGTACTGATTGCTCTCCTGGATCAATGAATGCGATTTCACCGACTGTGAGACCCGCTCGTCTGATCGCGAGGCGGGCTCGCTTGACCCCTGCGACAGGCGGTATCCGTAAACCCGACAGGAGACGAGCTGCCGGCGTGGCCAGCATCGGCGCCCGGCCCACCGCCCAGCTGAGGAACCCCGCCGCGTCCCCGTCGAAGGCAACGTGACCCTCGTCGAGAGCAACGACCCGGTCGGCCAGCGGCAGGCACCGCTCGAGCCGGTGCTCGGCCAGCAGCACGGTCAGCCCGGTGTCCTCGTTGAGCCGCCGCAGCAGCCCGATCAGCTCGTCGCCGGCGACCGGGTCGAGCTGTGAGGTCGGCTCGTCGAGGCAGGCGATCGAGGGGCGCCCGGCGAGCGTCGCGGCGAGCGCCACCCGCTGCAGCTCGCCGCCGCTGAGCTCGGCGGTGGCGCGGTCGAGCAGCGCGTCGATCCCGAGCGCTAGCGCGGTCTCCTCGACCGCTCGCGCGACCGCGCCGGCGTCCCAGCCGCGGTTCTCGAGTGGGAACGCGAGCTCGGCCCGGACGGTGCCCATCACGACCTGCGTCTCGGGGTCCTGGAACAGGGTCGCGACGTGAGCGGCGAGCTCGCCGGGGCCGTGCTCGCGCGTGTCCAGCTCCCCGACCCGGACCCGGCCGCCAAGCTCGCCGCCGTAGAAGTGCGGCACGAGCCCGCTGATCGCTCGCAGCAGCGTCGACTTGCCCGAGCCCGAAGCGCCGGCGACGACCACCAGCTGCCCCGGCTCCAGCTCCAGCGTCACGCGCTCGAGCGCCGGCACCGCGGCGCCGGGATACCGGTAGCAGAGCTCTGCGATCGAGACGCCGGCAATCGCTCGGGTGCCGGTCGCAGCTCGGGCGCCGGACACGGTGCTCACGGCTCGATCCCCCAGCGGTCGGCGAACGGCGCCAGCGCCACGACGACGACCGCGGCAGCCGTCGCCAGCGCCCACGGCCCGGCCGCGACCCGCAGGGTCGGATAGGCGACGAACCCCGTCGTGCCGGTGGCGCGCGTGGCCGCGGCCAGCGCCGTCACCGCCAGCCCCGAGGCGAGGAATGCGAGGTCGTGGCGCGACCACGGCTGGCGGCGCCGGCGCACGCCGGACCGAGCGACTCCGTAGCCGCGAACCTCGAGCGCGGCGGCGACGTCGAGCGCCCGGTCGAGCATGCCGGCGGTGGTCGCACGCATCAGCGTCACCCGCCCGGGGGGTGGGCCCGGACGGCATCGCTGCGCCTCCGCCAGGCGGGCCGAGTCGCGCAGCAGCACCGGCAGCATCCGGGTCGCGACGGTGGCGGTCAGCGCCGAGCGGAACGACCACCGCCGCAGCAGCCCCAGCACCTCGTCGGGGTCGACGCAGACCGAGTAGAGCACGCCGCACAGCACCAGCAGCGCCGCCCGCAGCCCGAGGATCGCCCCGTACACGGTCGCTTCCAGAGTCACATCGGTCTGCCCCAAGACCGGCAGGTCGCCGAACCGCCAGATCACGGTCAGCCCGTTGCGGCTGACGAGCGCGTTGATCGCCGCCACCGCCAGCGCCAGCGGCACCGCCAGCACCAGTGCCCGGCGCAGCTGTCCCCACACGCCGGCGCTGCTCGCCGCCGCCAGCACCGCCACCAGCAGCCCGCCGAGCACGAGCGGGTTCGACTCGATCAGCGCCGCCGCGCCGAGCCCGACGCACCAGGCGATCGCACAGCCGGCGCGGGCGGCGTGCAGCGGACTGGCGCGGCGGCGGTACCTCATCGCCGGATCACGGGGCTCACTGCGAGGGCGCCAGCGGCAGCGGCAGGTCGTGGCCGTCGTCGACGGCCAGCGCGAAGTGGTCGTGCAGCTTCGCCGGCGTCAATGCGGCGGCCGCCGCATTGACGCCGGCGACGTCGGTGCCGGTGACCAGCCAGGTCGGCTGGTTCAGCCCCTGCTGCTCGGTCGCGGCGATCAAGCCGACCGAGCCGCGCAGCGTCTGCACCACCTGACCGGCGGGGTCCTCGAGCTCGATCACGTCGCCGTGGTAGCCGACGACCTTCACGTACACGCCGCTCTCGCCGGGACCGGCGGCGATCAGCTGAGCGGCGATCGTCCCGCTCAGCGCCGGCCATGGCCCGACCAGGATCGCCAGCGAGTCGGAGCCCGATCCGGTTCCAAGCCCCTGACTCGCGTAGGGGACGTGGGCATCGGTCAACTGCTTGCCGACCCGCGAGCAGGCGGCGCTGACATCCGTGGCGCAGGTGAGCACGGTCGGCAGGCGCCTGCCCCCCGTCCCGCTCGTGAACGGCTCCGGGAACGATCCGACCACGGCGGGCACCGACTGGGTCGCGCGCCAGTCGTGCAGATCCCACCAGATCCGGTCGCCCTTGTACACGAGCGTGGTGGCCGCGCCCTTGGGCGCCTCGACGCCGTTGACGTAGTAGAACCAGTCGCGGTCCGAGGAGCTGCCCGACCACTTGCCGATCGACTCGACGAAGCCGCCGCCGTAGCGGGTGCCGATCCGGAAGTGGCGCTCGAGCAGCTGCATCACGGTCTCGCTGCCCGGCACCCGCCGCTCGGTCAGCTGCGCGACCGCATGCGTCCCGAAGTCGCGCGTCACCGTGATGCTGACGTCGCCCGTGCCGGGACCGGGTCCAAGGCCGCACCCGGCGATCGCCGCCGCCATCACGGCGGCGGCGATCGCCGGCCGGATGCGGCGCTGCGCCCCCACTCAGCCGCTGACCTCGACGACCGTCTCGGAGCGGATCTCACCCTTGTCGGACGCGGTGAGCACCAACCGCCCGGACTTCTTGGCGGTGAGCGTCGCCTTCCCCTTGGCGTTGGTGGTCGCCTTCAGGCCGCCACCGCTGACCGTGGCACCCTTCAGCGCGTGCGGCTTGCCCTTGGCGTTGTACAGGACCGCCTTCACCGTGAACGGCTTGCCCGCCGTGGCGGCGCTGGGTCCGCTGATCGCGGTCGGGTACTCGCTGCCGGTCACGGGCACCGCCGCGAACAGGAGCTTCTCGCCCTTGTGCAGGGCGATCTCGCAGGCGCCGCTCGAGGCCGCGACGTTGTCGACGAACACCTCCCAGTAGTCCTTCGTGCCGCTCTCGGTGACGCCGAGGATGCTGGTGATGAAGTACTCGTCGTAGCTGGCGTACCAGCTGCCCTTCCAGCGTCCCTTGGTGGCGAGCTGCAGCGCGCCCTGCGCGCTGGCCGCCGCGCACTTGTGGCTGGGAGCGCCGTAGCGCGTGATCCAGCCGCGCTTCGGCTGCACCGTCTTCGCGCGCAGCAGCGTCTTCGTCAGCCCTTCGACCCGGACGCTCACCTTCGACGGCGTGCCGGCGCTGACGGTCGCTCTCAGTGGCGTGCCGCCGGCCTCCGCCGCCGGCACTGCAGCAAGCGCCGCAGCGACCGCCGCGACGCCGAGAATTCTCTTCGTATTCATAGGAGCCACCCCTTTCCGCGAGGGCATTTCGGCTTTGCGGTCGGAGCTGGTCTCCTGGCTTCCGGGCCCACCGGCGGCGCCTTCCCGGCGCCTCGACGGCGCCAGTGGCGTCGATGCCGCCGGCCTCCCCGGTCACAGTGGCGGGTCCGCGCCGGATTCGCACCGGCTTCCCATCACTCCGACCTTGGACGCCGGGATCGTACCGCGGTGGCAGCAGGCGCGCACCAGCATC
>JASHQV010000055.1 GCA_030038955.1 Solirubrobacteraceae bacterium | reverse complement strand
CACGCTGGTCGTGTTCGTCGTCTGGTTCTTCCTGCTCGCGGGAGCCAGTCCCGTGCCGATCGGGGTGAATTTCTGATCGGAGGCTGTGAGCGCCGCTGATCTGTGCCGCCGCTGCGAAGGGCTACCGTCCACCAAGGGTCTCAAGGCTGCCCAGGGAGGGATGCGCCGCCCGTAGTGGTCGACGGTCATCGCCGTCGGGGTGGTCTACCGGTCCCGCGCAGCCCGTAGGCTGCGCGGGACCGGCAACCGCATGACCGATGAGCGCCCGTGGGTCAGGCGCAGGCCAGCTGCAGCTCGCGCACCGGCGCCTCGGATACGGCGATCTCAGGGGCCGGAGCAAACGCTTCCTCGGCCCGGGGGTCCGGAGCGAATGACGCCTCGGTCGCGGGAGCTGCGAACGCCTGCAGCAGGCTCCGCCCGCCGAGCTGCACTGCCAGCATCCGTCGCTGTCGATCGGTCAGCGCCCCGATTGGCTTCATCTCGCTGATGTGATTGCGCTCAAGGAACTTCCGGCAGCGTGTCACGCCCCAGCGACGCTGGCTCACCAGCAGCTCCGCCAGCGTCCACCGCCTGGCTGCTTCCGGGCAGGTGAGGATGATCTCGGCAGCAGTCACATCGCCGTCCGCGATTCGTCGCTTCAACTCCGCCCGCGCCAACCGGATTGCGTTCGCCTGCCCGAGCGCACGCAGTCGCTGAGGCTCCTGGATCGTCGTTGAAGTGTCCGCGGTGTCCGTCATCAACCGTCCTCTCTCTCCCTATAGGGTTTTGATCCGCCGCAGCGGACAGCGTCTACCGTCGCCGCGCAAGGCGATGCTGACCCCGCGCGGTGTCCTGCTGATGGATTCCAGTGACGGCCTAACGGCATCAGTGCCGCACGGACCCCCAAAGCCCCACCACCCCGGTGGACCCTTCGCGCCGCCTCGACCCGACCACTTTGAACGCTCAGGAAGCTATCGCGCCTCCCAGCTTCACAGCAAGGTCACATCCACGGAAGCGTGTGCTTAGAGCGAGAAATTTGTGGTGAGCCGAGTTTGTGGCCGACGCTACGTTGGTATTCGCCCGGTACGCGGCGCACGCGTGGGCGACCGTGCGGGAGCGGCCCGTGCCCGTCGCGGCGCACGCGTCAGCGACCGTGCGGGAGCGGCCCGTGCTCGCGCTCGAACGTCTGCTTGGCCGCCGCGAACGACGCCAGCGCCTCGTCCAGCGTCGGCTGGTCGTGCGTGGCCATCACGCTCGTCCGTAGCAGCGCGCCGGCGGGCGGCACCGCCGGGTGGATCGCGACGTTGACGAACACGCCCGCGTCGTACAGCGCCTTCCACAGGAACACGGCCTTCCAGTCGTCGCCCACCACCACCGGCACGACCGGGGTCACCAGCTCGGTGCCGTCGGCCAGGCGAGTCGGCGGGACGACCTGGAAGCCGAGCTCGCGGAGGCCCGTGTGCAGGTAGCGGGCATTGTCGAGCACCCGGGCGAACAGCTCGGGTCCCTCCTCGGAACGGCAGATGCGGACGGCCGCGAGCGTCGCTCCGACCGCCGCAGGCACCGCAGAGGCAGTGAAGATAAACGGCCGCGACGCGATCCGCAGGAACTCGATCACGTCAGCCGAACCCGCGATCACGCCGCCGCACGACGCCAGCGACTTGGAGAACGTGGCCATCCGCAGATCCACCTCGTCCTCCACCTCCAGCAGCTCCGACGCGCCCACACCGCGCGCCCCCAGCACTCCGAGCGCGTGCGCCTCGTCGACCATCATGCGGGCGCCATATTCGTGGCTCAGCCGGCTGATCTCGGGCAGCGGCGCGACGTCTCCCTCCATCGAGTAGACGCCATCGACGACCACGAGGATGCCACCGCCGTCGCTCCGCGCCGCCTGCAGGCGCTTCTCCAGGAGGTCCAGCCGCCCGTGCTTGAAAGCCCGCAGCTTCGCTCGCGACAGCAGGATCCCGTCGAGGATCGAGGCGTGGTCGCCCGAGTCGGCGATCACGGTGTCGCCCGGGCCGAGGATCGTCCCGAGCGCTCCGAGGTTGGCCTGATGCCCGGTCGTGAACACGATCGCGTCCTCGGTCCCCAGCCACTCCGCCAGCTCGTGCTCGAGCTCGACGTGGAGGTCGATCGTCCCGTTCAGGAACCGCGAGCCGGTCAGCCCGGTGCCGTAGCGCTCGAGCGCGTCCCGCGCCCCCTGTTGGACGCGTTCGTCGCCGGTCAGCCCAAGATAGTTGTTCGAGCCCAGCATGATCCGGCGGGCTCCCTCCATCTCCACCACCGGGCCGGCGGGTCCCTCGAGCACGTGGAAGTACGGCAGCGCACCGATCTCACGAGCCGCCTTGAGCTGCTCGATCCGCTCGAACTCGCGAGCCTTGGCGAACACGTCGATCGGCGCTGACACGCTGCGTCATCGTAACGGTCGGGCGCCCTCAGCTTCCACGAGGCGGCCGCCGCTGTCACCATTGCGGACCATGCAAGCCGAACCCCATCCAGACCTGACCACCGACCTGGTCGCCGAGGAGCTGTCGCGACCCGGGATCGAGAACACACGCGAGTCCCGCCACGAGCGATCAACGGAGGCGCCCGTCGAAGCCGAGCCGGTGCCGGAGGAGCTGGTCGCCGAGGTCGAGGTCGTGGACCGGCTGCCGGTGCTGAGCGGCGGAGACGCGACGGATCCAGATCGCGAACGCGGGCTCGTTCGCTCCCCCGCTGCTGTGCCCGCCGTGCAGACCGTGGCGGCGGCCGCCACCGGGTTCGTCGTCGGCGCGGCGACCCTGGCACTGCTGCGCCGCCGCGATGCCCGCCGGCTCACCCGTGAGCTGCGCGAGCTGCGCGGGCGCGTCGACCCGCCGCACCGCTCCCCTGAGCCGCCGCTCGAGCCGACGCAGTCGTACCTCGTGCATGTACGCGTGTTCGGCCGCCCGCCGGTCGATCCGCGCGATCGATAGCGATGAGCACGAGCGTCGGCTGGGCGCGCGAGCTGCGCGTCGAGGTCGAGCCGCGGTGGTGCTTCCGGCTGCCCGCCGGCGGCGGGCTCGACGGGTTGATGCGAGTGCGACGGGGCGTCCTGCACCGGCTCGTCCACGAGGACGACCAGCCCGTGTTGGTCAGGGTTGCGCAGCTCACCTCGGGCCGCGTGCTGTTCGGCGCTCGCGCGCGTGACCGAGCCGGAGCCGAGCGCGCGATCGCCCGGATGCGCGCGGCACTCGGGGTCGATCAGGAGCTGCGTCCGTTCCACCGCCGGTTTCGCGGTGACCCGCTGATCGGCCGCGCGCTGAGCGCGTACCCACATCTGCGCGTCCGCGGCCATCCGGATCCGTTCCAGGCGCTCGCGTGGGCGATCTGCGAGCAGCTGATCGAGTACGAGCGCGCCGCGGCGATCCAGCGCCGCCTGGTCGCGGCACTCGGTAGGCGCTGCGTCCACACTGGGCTACGCGACGCCCCCACTGCCGCGCGGCTCGCGGCCGAGGCGCCCGCGCGGTTGCAGTCATACGACCTCTCGGGCACGCGCTCGCTGGCGCTCGTTCGGGTGGCACGCGAGGTGGCGGCCGGTCGCGTGAACCTGAACGACCCAGATCACGAGCGAGGCTGGAGGCGGCTGCGGACGCTGCGTGGCGTCGGCAACTGGACGATCCAGATGCTCGCCCTCACCGGCCAGGGGCGACTGGACCAGCTCCCGGCCGGCGATCTAGCGTTTCGCAAGCTGGTCGGACGGCTGACCACCGGCGACCCGCGCGCCCGTGTCAGCGAGCAGGAGGTGCAGACGTTCTTCGCGCCGTATGCCCCCTGGGCCGGGCTGGCGGGCGCGTACGCGCTGCGCGGTCACGGCTACGGCCACCAGCCGATCGGCTACCAGTAGTACGGCTCCCTGGCCGTTCCCACCGCCGGTCCGCAAACCGGCGGTGGGGTCGCAGACGTCCACAGCCGCTCGTCAGACTCCCTGCCCGGCCAGCAGCTCATTGGTGGAGGCGTCGATGATTGCGTCCGGGTTGTGGATCAACCCGTGGTGCATCATCCAGGCCCCGAACG
This sequence comes from Solirubrobacteraceae bacterium, assembly GCA_030038955.1. Lineage (GTDB taxonomy): Bacteria > Actinomycetota > Thermoleophilia > Solirubrobacterales > Solirubrobacteraceae > Palsa-465. The sequence continues at coordinate 5,749 of JASHQV010000055.1, read as the reverse complement.
AGTTCCACGCCTTCGGATTCTGCCAGCCCCAGGGATGGTTCCCGGACGGGAAGAACGAGGAAATCGTCGCCCGCACGCTGGCGAGCTGGAGCTTCTCGTCAAGGCTCGGGTTGGCGGCGATCAGCTGCCCCACGGCCTTGGCCGGATCCGCCCGCGCGGCCTCGTAGCCACGGGCAACCGCCTGGACGAACCGGCGGATCAGGCTGGGATGGTCGACGATCGTCGCCTTGCGGACGACGAACACGAGCTCGTCGTAGGTCGGCACGCCCGCCTGATCCATCCGGATCACGTTCGGGTGCTTGTGCAGCTGGGCCAGCTCGATCGCCTCGTAGTTCCAGTAGGCGCCGAGCGTCGCGTTCACCCGCTTGGAGATCATCGCCGGCACCAGCCCCTCGCCGACGTTCACCTCCTTGACGGAGTCCAGCGGCACCCCCGCGTGCTGCAGGATCGTCTCCAGGAACGCGTGCTGGTAGGGGATCCCGGAGTCGCCGACCGTCTTGCCGCGCAGATCGGCCGGCGAGGTGATGTGCTGCGAGCCGATCGAGACGATCGACGTGAGCGGTCGCTGCACGATCGCCGCCACCGACACCAGCGGGATGTCCTGGTTGCGCGCGAGCAGCACGTCCGGCTCGTAGGAGATCGCGATGTCGACCTTGCCGGCCGCCAGCAACTGCAGCGGCGTCGCCGCGTTCGAGGGGGCCTCGATATGGACGTCGAGGTCGGCCTCACGGAAGTAGCCGTCGGCCTGCGCCGCATAGATCCCGACGTGGTCCGCGTTGGGGAAGTAGTCGAGCATCAGCGTCAGCTGGTTGGCGGTGCCGGGCGACGGCGAGATCGTGTTCTTGACCTCGCCACAGCCGGCCAGCACCAGCCCCACGGTCAGCACCAGCACCAGCCACAGAGTCGGTGCGAGCGGGACGTGCAGGCGTCTCATCAGGCGGGTTCTCCCTTCGATTGATATGCCCACGGCAGCGCCCGCCGCTCCGCCACCGACAGCAGCACGAACAGCACGATCGCGAAGCCGGAGAGGATCGCCACCGCCGCGAACGCCTCCGGCACCAGCAGCTGCGCCTCGGTCACGGTCAGCAGGTAGCCGAGCCCCGAGTTGGAGCCCGCCTGCTCGGCGAACACGGCCCCGATCACCGAGAACACGGCGGCCAGCTTGGCCCCCGTGAACAGCCCCGGCAGCGCGGCCGGCAGCTCGACCCGTCGCAGCGTCTGCCAGCGGCTGGCGTCGAACGTGCGCATCAGCTTGATCAGCGCGGGGTCGACGGTCTCGAGCGCGCTCAGCGTGGTGATCACGACCGGGAAGAACGCGACCAGTGCGATCACCAGCAGCTTCGGGAAGATGCCGAACCCCAGCCACAGCAGGAACAGCGGTGCGACGATCACGATCGGGATCGCCTGCGAGGCGATCAGCAACGGCAGGATCGCCCGGCGGAGGACGTCCGACAGGTGGATCGCGACCGACAGCGCGAACCCCGCGACGACCGCCACACCGATCCCGAACACGACCTCCTGGGCCGTCACCAGGAAGTTCTTCCACAGGGTCGAGCGGTTGCTGTAGAGCGCGCTCGCGACCGCGTGCGGCGGGGGCAGGACCAGCGGATCGGCGCCACCGAGATCGACGTACAGCTCCCACAGGCCGAGCAGCGCCACGATCACAGCCGCCGGCAGCATCAGCCTCCGTCCGGAGCTCACGCTTCTGCTCCCAGCGCCCGCAACGTCTGCGCCCGCACCTCCACGAGCTCGGGCTGGGTGCGATGGCGCGGCCGCGGCAGCGCGATCGCGATGTCCTCCACCACCCGTCCCGGCCGGGCTGACATCACCGTCACCCGGTCGCCCAGCAGCACCGCCTCCTCGACGTCATGGGTGACCAGCACGACCGTTCGCGGCTCGCGCAGCAACATCTCCGCCAGCCAGCTCTGCATCTCCGCGCGGGTGAGCGCGTCGAGCGAGGCGAACGGCTCGTCGAGCGCCAGCACCGGCTTGCCGGCCAGCAGCGAGCGCAGGAACGAGACGCGCTGGCGCATCCCGCCGGACAGCTCGTACGGGCGCGCATGCTCGAACCCCTCGAGCCCCAGACGCAGGAACCATGGGCGCGTCTGCGTCCGTGCCTCCCGGCGAGAGAGCCCGCGGGCACGCAGCGCCAGTGACGCGTTGTCGAGCGCCGACAACCACGGGAGCAGCAGGTCCCGCTGCGGCATCAGCGCCGCCGGCGCCGTCGCGACCGTGCCGGCATCGGCCTCCTGCAGCCCGCAGATCAGCTCGAGCAGCGTCGTCTTGCCGCAGCCACTCGGTCCGACGATCGCGACGATCTGTCCCGGCTCGACCCGCAGCGACACGCCGTCGAGCGCGCGCACCTCACCCCGGTGCGTACGGAAGCTCCGCATCACGCCTTCGACCTGCACGAGCCCGCCATCGACGGCGGCGGTGGGCTCCGGGACTGGAGCTTCGATCGTGGTCGTGTCGACTCCCTTCGCGGGCATTACCCCACAGGTTCCAAGGGTCAGCGCCGATGACGGGGCGCTATCTCAGCCGGCCCTCTGCCAGCTCCCCCGAGATGACCAATTACGCCGACCGATGTTACCGCGCAGCCGGCGGTACGTCGCCGACCTGACCGCGGACTCACCGGTCGACCGGTCTGGTCAGCGCCTTGACGAACTCCTCCAGCTGGTCGGTGCGCCAGCACTCGAACGCCTCGCAGTGGCGCTCGTACGCCGCGATCACGCTGTCACCGTAGTTCCAGTACAGGCGCGGCTCGGGGTTGAGCCAGAACGTGCGCCCCGCCTTCGCCGCGATCGCCGCGAACAGCTCCTCGCGCGGCGGCCGCCCGTTGGTGCGGGCGTCGCCGAGCACGATCACCGTCGTTCGCGGGTGCAGCTCGTCGTCGATCAGCTCGAGCAGCTCCGTCCACACGCGCCCGTAGTCGGTGTAGCCGGAGACGTCCGCGACGCCTGCTTCGCGAGAGACCGCGATCGTCGCGGCGCGGAAGTCCCGCTCGCGCTCGAACACGTCGGTGACCTCGGAGATCCGCTCGATGAACACAAACGAGCGGAGCTTGCGGAACGCGTCGTGGAGCGCGTGCACGACGCTGAGGAAGAACGTCGATGCGCTGGTCACGCTCGTCGAGACGTCGCACAGCACGAAGATCTCCGGGCGACGCGGCCGCCGCGGGCGGTACTTGAGCGCCACCGGCACGCCTCCCGTCTGCAGCGACGCGCGCATCGTCGCGCGCACGTCGACTTGCGCGTGACGCTTGTGTCCCCGCAGCTCCTGTCCCTGCGTGGCCAGCCGTCGCTTGAGCTGGGCGACGACGCGGTGCACGGCGGCCAGATCCTGCACCGGGCCGGTGGGCAGCGCCCGGTCGAGGTCACTCAGCGGGCGCTTCGGCGGTAGCGATCCGGTGCGCTCGATCAGCGCACGCTCGAGCTCGCGGCGCAGCTGCTGCTCGAACCGTCGCAGCTGTTCGCTGGGGAGCCCGTCGCGCCGGGGGTCGTCGAGTGGGAGCTCGGGCTGCGGCTCGGTACGCAGACCTAGCGCCCGTCGGATCCGCTGCACGTCGACGCCGAGCACCCCCGACCCTTCGCCCCTCCCAAAGGCCGTGATCGCCAGCCGCGCGAGGTCGCGCAGCTCGGATTCGGTGCCGCTCTGGAGCGCCTGGGCGATCTGCCGGCGCAGCTCATCGAGGTCGAGCCCGTCGCCGCCGCTGGTGTCGGCGACGCTGGCCGCGCCGGCATCGGGCTCGGACATGCCGAGACGCACGGCCTGCGCCTCGGCCGCGCGGAAGAAGAAGCGCTCGAACACCAGCTCGAACACACGGCGGTCGTCCGGCGACTTCGCGATCGTCGTCGCCAGCGTCTCCCGGAACTCGCGGGGGTCACCCCAGTCGACATGATGCAGGGCGGCGAACGCGTCGAGGATCTCCGAGGTCCCGACCGCCATCCCCTCGCTGCGCAGATCCTCGGCGAACGCGAGCAGCTCGCCGTCGAACGCGCCCGGCGCCTTCGCGGGCAGCGCTCCGTAGATCGGCTTGGGGGTGGCGGAGGGGGACACGGGTGCTCCCGACGGGCGGGCCGCTCCGGCGGGCGCTCAGGCGGGCGCCCGCTCGAGCTTCACGCCGATCCGCTCGGCGACCGTGTCGAGATCGGTGCGGTGCTTGACGATCACGCTGATCGTCTCGCGGAACAGGCGCGGGTCGATGTCGTCGGCGCCGAGCAGCAGCAGCGCCCGCGCCCAGTCGATCGACTCGGCGATGCTGGGTGGCTTCTTGAGGTCGAGCTCGCGAACCTGGTGGACGATCTCCACCAGCTTGCGCGCGATCGTCTCGCCGAGCTCTGGCGCGTGCAAGCGGACGATCTCGAGCTCGTGCTCGAGCTCTGGATAGTCGAGCCACAGGTACAGGCAGCGCCGCTTCAGCGCCTCGGTCAGCTCGCGCGTGTTGTTGGAGGTCAGCAGCACGACCGGGTGCGTGCGCGCCGTGATCCGCCCCAGCTCGGGGACGCTGATCTGGAAGTCCGACAGCAGCTCGAGCAGCATCGCCTCGAACTCCTGGTCGGTCTTGTCGATCTCGTCGATCAGCAGCACCACCGGCTCGGATGCGGCGATCGCGGTCATCAGCGGGCGTTGCAGCAGGAACTCCTCGCTGAAGATGTCCTCCTGCACCGCCGCCCAGCCGGCGCGAGCATCGCCGCCGGCACGGTGATCGCTCGCGGCGTCGGCGCCATCCCCAACGCCGTCGCCGTCGCCGGCGCCCGCCTGGATGCGCAGGAGCTGCTTGCGGTAGTTCCACTCGTACAGCGCCTTCGCCTCGTCGAGGCCCTCGTAGCACTGCAGGCGCACGAGCCGGCGGCCGAGATAGCGGGACAGCGCCTTCGCCAGCTCGGTCTTGCCGACGCCCGCGGGGCCCTCGACCAGCACCGGCTTGCCGAGCTTCGTCGCGAGGAACGCGACCAGCGCCGTCGACTCTCCGGCGAGGTAGCCGGCTGCGCGAAGCCCGGACGTGACCGCCTGCACCGAGTTGGGCGATTCTCCAGCGGGGAGCGCTTCCACCGAGGTGGGTGATTCTCCAGCGGGGAGCGCTTCCACCGAGGTGGGTGATTCCGCCATCGCTCCACTATAGGGTTAGCCCTGCTTGTTGCTCGTGCCCGCCTCCGCCACCGGTCACCTCGGCGTGTTCGTCGTCGTGATCATCTTCGGGTTCGTCGTCGGGGTCATGGGACACGTGACCCAGTCGCGCACGCTGGTGATCACGGGGATCATCGTGATCGCTGCGGTCAGCATCTACTTTGCGGCGGCCGGGCAGGTGCAGACGTTCGCGCACTGACCGCTGCTGACGGGTGGCCGCGGGTCGAAATTCGTTGGATAGTCCAACGAATTTCGACCCGCGGGTGCGACCGTTGCGCCCGACGGGTCGAGCGTGTCCAGCTGGCGCTAATCGTCGCGGTCGGGCCGGCGCCGTGGCGGCTGTCGCTCGGGTGTCTCGCCGGGCTGCCTCGGCGGCGCGGTCAGCCAGCCGACCGGTCGCTCACTCCAGCCGGGACGCTCGCCGCGCGGCCGCGTCGGCCGTCCCAGCAGCCGCGTCGCGGCCGTATCGAGCTCTGAGCGGGACGGTGGCACGTCAGCTGGCGCTGGTGGATCGGCTGAGCTGTGGGTGCTCGCGGCGGCGGTCAGCGGCTGCACCGGCGGCGCCGGGACCGGTGCGGGTGACGCCGGCGCTGGCGCGGCGGGCGACGGCGGCGCCGGTCCA
>JASHQV010000008.1 GCA_030038955.1 Solirubrobacteraceae bacterium | reverse complement strand
CCGGCCGGAGGTCCGGGAGTTCCTCGGTGCGGCACCGCTTCCGATGCTGATCGGCGGCGAGGAGCGACGGATCGCTGGCGGCGGATCGCTGACGGTCGTGGATCCGTCCTATGGCGTGCCGGTGGCCGAGGTTGCCTGTGCCGCCCCGGAGGACGTTGCCGACGCCGTCTCCGCCGCGCGCGCTGCGCTCGAGGACCCGGCCTGGCAGGCGATGAGCCCCGCTCGCGTGGGCGAGCTGCTGTGGCGCTTGGCCGATCTGATCGAGCGCGATGGAGAGATCCTCGCCCAGCTGGATGCGCTCTGCTGCGGCCTGCCCGTGGACGAGGCGGCGCACCAGATCACAGCTGCGGTCGAGGATTTCCGCTACTACGCGGGGTGGACGACCAAGCTCGAGGGGCGCGTGATCCCCGTCGGGATGCCCGGCTACACGGTCTACACGCGTCGTGAGCCAGTCGGGGTGTGCGCCGCGATCACCTCGTGGAACTTTCCGATTGAGGCGTTCAGCGGAAAGATCGGTCCCGCTCTGGCCACGCGCAACGCGGTGGTGCTCAAGCCGGCCGAGCTGGCCCCGCTGAGCGCGCTCTGGCTCGGGCGGCTGGTCCGGGAGGCGGGCTTCCCCCGGGGAGTGATCAACATCCTGTGCGGCGGGGCCGAGGTCGGCCGGATGCTGGTGGCGCACGATGACGTCGACAAGCTCGCGTTTACCGGTTCGACGGAGGTGGGTCGCGCCATCGCCACGGCCGCCGCGGCCGGGCTCAAGCGAGTCTCCATGGAGCTCGGCGGCAAGTCGCCCCTCGTGATCTGCGCGGACGCCGACCTGGACCGCGCCGTCGCGTCAGCTGCCGACGCCATCTTTCGCCACTCAGGCCAGAACTGCGTGGCCGCCTCGCGGATCCTCGTGGCCTCGGAGGTGGCCGAGGAGGTCACTCGGCGGCTGGCCAACGCGGCCGGCCGGATGCGCCAGGGACCGGCGCTCAGCCGCGGAATCCAGCTTGGACCGGTCATCTCCGAGCGCCGACGGGACGACATCCTCGGCTTCATCAGCGAGGCGCGCGCCGGCGGCGGCGAGGTGCTCGCCGGTGGAGGCCCTCCGAGCGATCTCCCTAGCGGGGGCTACTACGTCGCCCCGACCCTGATCGGGGAGGTTGATCCTGACTCGCGCTTGGCCCAAGAAGAGGTCTTTGGCCCCGTGGGCGCGCTCTTCCGCTTCGCGGATCTCGATGGGGCGATTGAGCTCGCTCGGCGCACGCGATACGGGCTGAGCGCGTCGATCTGGACGCGTGACATCGCGACGGCGCGGCGGTACATAGACCATGTCCCGGCTGGGACGGTGTGGGTCAACGGGCACGTGCTCTACGACTCGGCTGCAGCCTTCGGCGGCGTGCGTCAGAGCGGCTACGGGCGAGAGCTCGGCGAGGCATCGCTCGATGAGTACACCCAGCTCAAGACCGTTTGGCTCGGCGACTGACCTTGCTCATGCCGGCCTGCGAGGCGGCGGAGGCAGGGTCGACCGGCGCTGCCCCGTTGCCCTTCGACGTCGCCTCGTAGCGCTGCAGTCCGCTCAGGATGTGGCTCTCTATCGCATGCTCGGCTCGGCTTCGGCGACCTGTCCGGATCGCGGCCAGCACGGTCTCGTGCGCCTCCGGAAAGCCCTCCCCGCTCGCGAACCGCAAGTTGGTGGCGGCAATGGCCAGCTCTATCTCGTCGGACATATCCAGGCGCATCCGGGCCAGGCGCGCGTGTCCAGGCAGCTCGCACAGGATGCGATGGAACTGGGAGTCGAGCTGAGAGAGCTCCGCGGTGGCGGACGGATCGCCCACGACGGTGGCCCGCATCCGCTCCACCACCTCGTCCAGCGCGGACAGATCGGGCAGCGGGCGTCGCTGGACGATCAGCGACACGGCGAGGCGCTCGAGTGCGACGCGCAGCTGGACTAGCTCGCGCAGGTCCTGCAGCCCGAGCTCGGGGACGAAGTACAGCCCCTCCTGAGCCAGCACCAGGCCCGAGCGCTCCAGCAGCCGGAGGGCCTCACGTACGGGCGAGCGCGAGATCCCAAGCCTGCGCGCGAGCTGCGCCTCCACGAGCCGGGTCCCCGGTGGCAGCTCCCCTTCACGGATCGCCAGGGCGAGACGGTCGCGGACCTCGTCGGCGAGACGCCGGCGGGTCAATGGTCCCGCGAGCCCGCTGGGGGAGTCTGCTGTCGACACCCGGCAGAGACTATCCGTCGCCGAGGCAGCACCGTTGACTTCCTCGGCCGGTACCCGTAGTCTCCAGTCGACAGTCGACAGAAATCATGCGTGTTTTAGTCACAGGTGGAGATGACGTATGGGGTCAGTTGCTGGCCGAGGCCTTGCTGCCAGCTGAGCTCACCGATGCCAGCGGTCGGCGCAGTCGCGTGGAGGAGCTCCTCATGTTCGTTCACGAGGCCCCGTGGGATTCGTGGATCCTGGGGGATCCGCGGGTGCGGCTCGTCCGCGGGAGCGTTGCCAGCCGCGCGGATGTGCAGCGGGTCTTCGATGAGGGTCCGATCGCCTCGGTCCTCAACTTCGAGACGGTCACCCGCGACCGAGGTTCCGGCGAGGACGACTTCGACGGGATGCTTCGCGTCAACACCTTCGGATCGCTGAATCTGCTCGAGGCCTGCCGCACCCAGCCACAGCCCGTCAAGTTCATGTTCTGCAGCTCCTGCAGTGTGTTCCGTGACCATCTGCCCGATCCCGTCTCGGAGGCCACACGGCGTGCACCGTCGTCGACGTATGGAACGACCAAGGCGATGGTCGAGCTGCTGCTCGCCAACTACAGCGCCCGCGGGTTCGTGGACGCCCGGGCCTCGATCCTGCCGATGTGCGTCAGCTGGCGGCCCGACCGACGCAGCCGGGAGTTCCTGCACGACATCATCGACGACCCCTACGGCAGCGAGCCGATCGTGCTGGGCGTCGATCCGGACACCCGCGTTTTCTTCAACGGCTGGGAGGTCTGCATCCGCAACCTGCTGGAGACGCACGAGCTGCCCGACGTGGCCCTCGGTGAGGAGCGCACGCTGCTGCAGTCGGGAGTGTCTGTGACCGTGCGTGAGATGCTCGCCGCACTGCGCGAGGCGGGGGAGCCCCATGGTCTGCGCCTGGCGGAGGTGCAGGAGGCGCCTGATCCGGAGACGCAGGCGAAGGTCGATGCATACAACAAGTACGCCGACTTCAGTCTCGGTCGCAGCCTCGGGCTGTCTCAGGAGAGCCTTTCGCAGCTGGCACAGGGCTATGCGCGCGAGTACGCCCGCCTGAGCGTGACCACTGCGCAGGCCGATGCTGGTCGCGGCTCCTGACTCGTTCCGGGGCCTCCCGATCCAACACTCGAGGTGGCGCAGGCGCCGGACGGCGGAGCGTCCTTCCCCGGCTGCAGGGGCGAACTCTGTCTGGCTGGACGCTTCGCAGTCTGGCTAGAGGTTCAACTCGTCGGTGACGTCGGGCTTCAACATCTCGAAGGTGGATCTGATGTCGAGCTGCCTTTAGACGCTTGTGGCCGGGGTGCTAGTTTGGGGGTGGTGATGTCACTCCATCGGTGAGTCCTAGCGTGCCACAGCCGAGCGCCGTCGTTGGCTGCTGGTTTTCGATCACCCACGTTGTCAGGAGCGACATTGCTGGCAGTTGAGCTAACACGATTGGAGAAGGACTTTGAGCGTCGTCGTGGGCGGCGGCGGCGGGTGGTGCCCGCGCTCAGCGAGATCACGTTTGCGATCGAGCGGGGTGAGTGTGTGGCGGTGTTGGGGCAGAACGGGTCGGGCAAGTCGACGCTCGTGCGTACGCTGTCGACGCTGTTGCTGCCGGATGGTGGCAGCGCCCGTGTGTTCGGCCATGACGTCGTGCGCGAAGCGCCGTTGGTGCGTCGGCTGGTCAACCGTGTGTCGGTCGAGGCGTCGTTCTTCAAGCGGATGTCGGCGCTTGAGAATCTCAGCTATGCGGCTCGCTTCTATGGGTTGACGCGGCGGGACACGCGCGCTCAGATCCCTCGGATCTTGGAGCGCGTTGGGTTTCAGTCGCGGCGGGCGTCGGAGCCGATGCAGGATCTCAGTCGTGGTATGCAGCAGAAGGTGGCGCTCGCGCGGGCGCTGCTGACCTCGCCGGTGCTGTTGTTGCTGGACGAGCCGACCACCGGGCTCGATCCACGCTCCAAGCGTGAGGTCCAAAGCTTCATCGCCGATATGCGAGCCAGTAGTCAGTCGAGTTAGTTGCCTCACGTGAGATCGTGCGCTGCCTCAAGCGCTACATGGCTGGCGAGCTCTACGCCATCCTCCTGAGTGCTCTGCGTACGCCGTGGTCGATGGTGGCGGCCGATCGCCCTTCTGGGGGCGCTCGTCGCTAGTTGCCTGGCGACAGGTCTCGGCCAGCGGGCGACGCCTCGACCCCGCGCGGGAGTGGAGCCAGCGTCAGAGTCGACGCGCCGCGCACTCTGGCCTCATTAATCGCTGTCGCACTGGACCTTGTCCGAAGCCTCCATCTGACCTAGCCTAAAAACTAATTTGATTGACTTACATGTGTTTGTGCTCGCTCGCAGTCGATGGAGCTTGCTCGAAAGGATGCATCTCATGTCGGTGATACTTCAAGTCGAGTACGTATGGGACGTGGACTGGTCCACGGCAGAGCAGCCCGGTGCCGCTGACGCTCACGCGATGCGCGAGGCGCCAGGACTGCAATGGAAGATCTGGCTGCGCGATCCCGACACGCGTAGCCGAGGCGGTATCTACCTGTTCGCCGACCGCGAGTCGGCGCAGGACTGGGCGGATCGCATCGACGAGGGGCTGCCCGGCAATCATCGCGATCTGAGTGTCCGGATCTTCGAGATCAACGAGGACGCTACGCGCGTTACCCACGGTCCCCTCGACATCCCGGCTGCGGTTCCGTCGCTAGATGTCTGAGGCGCACGCCAGCGCTCGCGGCGGGCGCTCGCGGCGGCTGCTCTTCAGTGCGTTCACGACCGTTGGCGTACCAAACAACGTTCCGGGCCTGTGGCGTCATCCGACCGCGCGACATCTCGACCACACCGACCTGCGGCAGTGGATAGAGCTGGCGCAACTGCTTGAGGCAGGTGGCTTCGACATGCTGTTCCTGGCCGACCAAGCGGGCGTCTACGACACGTACCATGGCTGCGCCGATCAGGCGCTGCGTGACGGGATCGGAGTGCCGCTCGGCGATCCAGAGGTGCTGCTGTCGGCGCTCGCGGCGGTCACCGACGACCTCGGGTTGACATTCACCAGTTCCACTTTGCAGGAGCTGCCGTTCAACTTCGCCCGTCGCATCTCGACGCTAGATCATCTCAGTGGTGGCCGGGTCGGCTGGAACATCGTCACCGGCTACCTTGACAACGCCGCTCGGAACTTCGGCCTCCCCCAACAGCTTCCGCACGACGAGCGCTATCGCCAGGCAGAGGAGTACCTGGACGTCGTCTACCGCCTATGGGAGACGAGCTGGGAGGACGGGTCGCTGCCACGGGACGCGCGTCGCGGCTGTTACGCTGACCCCGCGAAGGTCCACCCGATCGACTTCCACGGCGGGTTCTACGACGTCGAGGGCCCGCACCTGGTCGAGCCATCCCCGCAGCGTACGCCGGTGCTGTTCCAGGCGGGTTCCTCGTCCGCCGGTCGGCGCTTTGCGGCCCGGCATGCGGAGATCGTGTTCCTGATCGCCCGCAACCCAGAGGGGGCGTCAGTCCACATCAACGATGTGCGCCAGCTAGCACAGGCGAACGGACGACGGGCCGAGGACATCCGCTTTATCCAGGGCCTGTGGTTCGTGATCGGCAGCACCGAGGAGGAGGCGCGCTGCCGGCTTGCTGAGATCGAGGAGTGGGTCAGCTTCGAGGGGGTACTTGCGGACCGCAGCGCCAAGCTAGGGATCGACCTGGGGGCGGTCGACCTTGATGCGCCGGTCGACGAGGCGTTGATCCGTGGTGTGCAAGGGACGGTCAGAACGATTCGCGACGGTACGCCTGACCGGGTGCAGACGTTCCGTGACCTCGCGATGCACCTCTTATCGGCGGCGGTGGTGGGAACGCCGGAGCAGATCGCCGACCGGCTCGAGGACTGGGCCGCAGCCGGGGTCGACGGCGTCAACGTGATGGACGTGCCGACCCACTGGGCGTTCGCCGACTTCGTCGAACACGTCGTGCCGGTGCTTCAACAACGCGGACTAATGCGGCGGGAGCACGTGTCGGGCACGCTCCGGGAGAAGCTCGGAGGTGCCGGGCCGAGACTGCTTGACCGGCATCCGGCCCGGCGCCTGCGGGCGGTCACTCAGTCGACGCGCGAAACAGCTCCTCTTGGCTGACTTCGCTCGCTATATGTGGTCGCGCTTGGTAATCGGCGCCGTCAGCGTGCTGGTCGGGACGTTCGTGGTGTTCGGGGCTCTGTTTCTGGCTCCCGGCAGCCCGCTCGCGTACCTGCTCGGAGGCCGTGCCGTGTCGCCGACGACGATCGTTGACCTGAAGGCTCATTACCACCTCAATCAACCATTCCTGGAGCGCTACTGGCACTGGCTCGAGGGACTGGTGCACGGTCAGCTAGGGACCTCGATCATCGCCGGCGAGACGGTCGGGCACCTGATCGCGATCCGTGCGCCGACGACCCTGTTTCTGGTCGTCTATGCGTTTGCCCTGATTGTGTTCACGGGCTTCGGCGTCGGGCTGCTGAGTGCACTCCGGGGTGGCCGGCTGGACTCGACGATCGTGCTCGTGACGAGCGTCGGACTGGCGATCCCGTCGTTTGTGGCGGCGATCGTGCTAGTGGCGGCGTTCGGCGTCGGCTTCGGGTGGTTCCCGGTATTCGGAGCCGGGACGGGCTTCCTGGACCGCCTGTGGCACCTGACGCTGCCGGCGATCGCACTGGCGATCTCGGCGTCCGCGGTCGTGTCGCGATTCACGCGCGCAGCCGTCCGGGACGAACTCGTTTCGGAGCACGTCACCACCGCGATCGCGCGCGGTCTGAGCTGGCCGGAGATCGTTCGGCGCCACATCCTGCGGAACGCCGTGATTCCGATCACGACGATCGCCGGTGTCCTGATCGCCACGCTGATCGCCGGAGACGTCGTGGTCGAGACCGCGTTCCAGATCAACGGGATCGGTGCCTACCTCGTCTCGGCGGTGTCCGACAAGGACTTCCCGGTCGTACAGGCGATCACACTGATCATGATCGTCGCGTTCGTTGTGCTTAACACGACGGTCGACGCACTGTACTTCCTGCTCGACCCGCGTCTGCGCCGGCATCGGGTCGAGGCGAGAGGGGCGACATGAGCGTACTGTCCGTAAGTGTCGCCCGCACGCGAGTCGGCGTGCTGCGGTTGGCGCTCGTTCGCAGGCCGCTCGTTCGCGTGGCCGTCGGACTGCTCGTTCTGTTCGCATTGCTGGCGATCATCGGACCGGCGATCGCGCCCCAGAACCCGAACACCGTCAACATCGCCGCGGCGTTCGCGGGACCGTCGTGGAGCCATCCGCTAGGAACTGACGCGCTCGGCCGCGACCTGCTATCGCGGCTGATCGTCGGCGCTCGCAGCAGCCTGCTGGGACCGCTGGTGATCGTTGTCCTGTCGGCCACTGCCGGGACAGTGCTCGGGGTCTTCGCGGCGTGGGCCGGTGGTGGCTGGGATGCGCTGCTGTCGCGGATGATGGACATTCTTTTCGCGTTCCCGGGCCTGCTGCTCGCGCTGCTCGCCGTTGCGCTGTTCGGCCCGGGACTGGAGGCCCCGATCGTGGCGCTGTCGATCTCGTACGTGCCGTATGTGTTCCGTCTCGTGCGAGGGCCGGCTCTGCGCGAGCGTGCGCTGCCGTACGTGCAGGTCTCCTACCTCCAGGGGGTGTCTGCGCTTGCGATCATGGGGCGACACGTCCTGCCCAATATCCGTCGTCAGGTATTGGTACAGGCGAGCCTCAGCTTCGGCTATGCGACGGTCGACCTTGCGGCACTGTCGTTTCTCGGGCTCGGTGTGCAACCCCCGCAGGCCAACTGGGGAGCAATGATCTCGACGGGGGAGCCGAGCGTACTGCGCGGCTATCCGGAGGAGGCGATCTTCGCCAGCGTCTGCATAGTGCTGACGGTCACGGCAGTGAACGTAATCGGCGCGTGGCTGAGCGACGTGGGGGAGCGCGAGTCGTGAGCGAGCAGCTGCTGCTCGAGCTCGATCACCTGTCGGTCGGGATCCCGCAGCCACGTGGTGGCGATCCGGTGCCGGTGGTGCACGACGTCACGCTCGCAATCGCCCCGGGCGAGGCGCTCGGACTGGTC
>JASHQV010000054.1 GCA_030038955.1 Solirubrobacteraceae bacterium | reverse complement strand
CATCTCGAACGAGCGGTGGAACTGCTGGAAGGAGCGGTGATGCTGGCACGGCAATCCGACCTTCTCGCGGAGCGCATCAATGACGCCGAACGGGTCGCAGAGGCCGCACGAAGCGCGCTCTCGTGACCCGACCCCCGACTGCCGATCCGTCTGGCCGTCGGCCACCGCCGAGCAAGTAACCGGGGGCCTGTCAGGTCTTGCGAGCGGCGCGTGTCTTAGGTTATGTGCAGGCCAGGCATGGGACGCCACCGCTGTTTGATCTCGTCTTGGACTTGGGCGACGGCCTGGTGGCGAGGCCCGAACGCGACGAACACCCAGACGACCTCGCGTTGCTCGTGACGCGCGAGTTGCACGACGATGCCGAAGGGTTGCTCAGACGCGGGCGCCTGTCCGAGGGGAAGGTAGAGCTTTGCGCACCCAGCAAGCCGCGTGCCATCGATGCCGTGGGCCTCACACACGCCGCGTTGGACAGCGCCAGGCCCGTTAGCTCAAGCTGCTTGCGGGTGCTGCCCGCGAGCTCAAGCGCGCGTCCCGAGAGCCCTCGTACCGCCTCTTGCGAGACACGCTCATCGAACCTGACAGGCAGGCGACGACGACCGGCGGCATCGGGCACCCGTCAGCCTTCGCCGTCGGGCGAACCCAACTCGCCCATCAGCGCTGAGAAGTCCTCGCCGCTGGCGGGCGTCGTGCCGAGCCGTGCGTGCACGGCACCCCACGGTTCAGGCGTCGTGATCTCCAGCAGCTGCGACGCCAAGCGGTCCACGCGCTCAGCGACCCGTTGCGCCTGCTCCACACTCAACGTCCCGACCGCCGACATCGACCGCTCGACGGTCTCAAGCTCCCGCTCAAGCCGACTTACGGAGTCGTCGGCAGCCATGCCCCAACGGTAGCCCCCCGCGGGCGACGTCATCGCACCGCACGCCTAAAGCCAGGTGCGAGCCCCCACCTCTGCGTGCGTTCCAAGGTGACGCTCGCCCGCTTGGCGATGAGAACGCCCGCCTACGAGCGCAAGCACGACTCGCGCGGCATCGTGGGATCGACCTGTTGCGGCGGTCTCCGACCTGCCGCGGCAGGCCCAAGCTCCCCGATGTCCCGGGGAGCGAACGGGCAGCCGGTGGGTTGTCCCCTCCTCTAGGCCGGTGTGTCGATTGCGAGTTGGACTGCTGAGGTGGTTCGCTGCTGGTCGCCGGTGGCGAGGAGGTCGAGCAGGGCGCCGCGTAGGACAGCAAGGACGAAAGTCCGCTCAGCGAGGGCCTGTGCCGTATCGCGTCGCTCAGGCGGCTGGGCGGTGGCGAGGAGCCCGAGCCAGTCCTCGACGGTGGCGGAGGCAAAGCCGCTCCACGCGCCGTGCGGTTCGACGAGCGAGCGGGCGTAGCTCTCGGCCCAGAGGACGAGCAGCCCGCGGTGCTCGGGGGCGGCGAGCCACTGCCAGATCTGGGCGGCGACAGCTGGCATGGTTGCCGTGTCAGCGGCACGCAGCTCCTCGATCAGCAGGCGTTCGTCCTCGCGCGCTCGAGCCAGCAACGCCTTGATCAGACCGTCCTTGCTGTCGAACAGGAACAGCAGCACCCGTGGGCTTGAACCGATGGCCCGCGCGAGCGGCCGCAGCGAGACGTCGCTGAGGCCATGCTCGAGCACGTACAGGTAGGCGGCTTCGAGCAGTTGCTCGCGCCGCGGCGAGGACGGTGCCTGAGCAGGCATGACCCGCTATCCTACTGAAACGATCGTTTCAGTAAAAGGGAGAGCATGTCGCAGGGCGAGGCGCAGATACGAAAGCTAGGCAGGCCCGGAGACCTCGGCTGGGTCGTCATGGCCCACGGCGAGATCTACGCCCAGGAGTTCGGTTGGAACACCGAGTTCGAGGAGCTCGTCCTGCAGATCGTCGCGGACTTCACCCACGACCGGACGCCAACCACCAGCGCCGCCTGGATCGCCGAGCTCGGCGATCGGCGCGTCGGCTGCGTGTTCTGCGTCCCCGATGCCGAGCCGACGGTCGCCAAGCTCCGGATCCTGCTCGTCGATCCCGCTGCCCGCGGCCACCGGCTCGGACACCGCCTAGTCAGCACCGCACTCGAGTTCGCCCGAGACGCCGGATACCGACGCGCGCGGCTCTGGACCAACCACCCACTCGCCGCGGCACGCAGCATCTACCTCGACCTTGGCTTCGTGCTGGTCGCCGAAGAGGAGCACCACAGCTTCGGCGTCCAGCTCACCGGCCAGACATACGAACTGGACCTCCGCGACGCGGGACCTAGCAGGTCGGCAACCCCGGCCTGACACGAACCGCAACACCGACCGAGACGACGCATCAGCCGGGATCCAACCTGCCGCGCTTACCGGGGCTGAAGTCATTGGTGGCGAGGTGCTCGTTGCCTTGGCGAAGCGGGTCTGGGGCGATCGAGCCGCGTCCGTCATCCTTGGAGAGATGGCAACTGCCCGGGACGAGCCGATTCTCGAGCTGCCGGATGCGGCCGCGTGGGGACGATGGCTGAGCGTCAACCATGCCCGCGCGGCGGGCGTTTGGCTGAAGATCGCCAAGCAGGGTTCGCCGCAGGCGACCGTCACGCAAGCGGAGGCGATCGAGGAGGCGATCTGCTTCGGCTGGATCGACGGGCAGCTGGCCCGCCACGACGAGCATTTCTTCCGGCAGCGCTTCACGCCGCGTCGACCGCGCAGCAAGTGGTCGGCGGTCAACCGTGAGCGCGCTCGACGGCTGATCGCCGAAGGCCGCATGAAGCCGACCGGTCTCGCGGAGCTCCGAGCCGCGGAGGCCGACGGACGACTCGATGATGCCTATGCGCCGCAGAGCAAGGCAACGGTTCCAGAGGACCTGCAGGCAGCGCTATGTGAGCACCCCGAGGCACGGGAGTTCTTTGAGACCCTCGCGGGCGCAGAGCGCTACAAGTTCCTGTACCGGCTTCACCACACCAAGGACCCCAAGCGCCGTGCCGACCGGATCGCGAACTACATCGATCTTCTGAGCCAGCGCAAGACCGTCGCGCGCGGCTAGCTCGATCGATCCCGCGCCGATGCGGACCCTGGCCATGGCAATGGCCAGGGTCGTGGTTGCGGCTCCCGCGTGCGCGGTGGCGCTCTGCGCGGGCTAGACCAGCTGGACGTTCGCCGCCGCTGGGCCCTTCGGACCCTGTTCGGTATCGAACGACACCTTCGCGCCCTCGGCCAGCGACTTGAAGCCGCTGCCGGCGATCGCTGAGTGATGAACGAACAGATCCTTGCCGGCATCATCGGGCGTGATGAAGCCGTAGCCCTTCTCGTCGCTGAACCACTTCACGGTTCCGGTTGCCATGCGTTCCCTCCCGGGAGGTCGTGTGCTGCGAAACGTGGGAGGTGCAAAAGCAACAACTACGGACGCCGACACAAGTTCGCCGAGCATTTCGCCCAGCCTGAGCAACGCGAGTTTAGCCGCTCCGACCCCGACCATGTCCCTGCAGAGGCCATGGGTGTAGTCGGCGGTCGACCTCAGGCCGCGAGCGGCAGCTCGGTGAGCGCCGCCCGTAGCTCGTGCGGGCAGTCGCTGGAGATCGCGTCGAGCTCGAACGGGAGCAGTGCTGCGAGCGCCTCGGAGCGGTTGACCGTGCCAGTAGTGAGGCTGAGCCCGGCCTGCCGGACCGATGCGACCAGCGCCGGTGAGAGGAGAAACTGCTCGACGCAGACGCCGTGCAGGCGGATGCGCTCAGCCCAGCCGCAGAGGGCGTCGATCCGGTACTCGGCGATGATCACGAGCCGGGCGCGGAAGCCCAGCTCGGCGGCCACCTGGCAGGCGCCCGACCAGAAGCTGAGGATCTCGGTTCGCGCCCGATCCCGGCGCTTCGCCAGCCGCTCGCACACGAGCCTCGTGGTCCGCGCGGCGAGCGCGGGGTCGACGTGCGCCTTGATCTCCAGCTGCAGCGTCAGATCGGGGGGCACGAGCTCGAGCAGGTTGTCGAGCAGCAGCGGGCGCTCGCCCGTTGGCTGCCCGTGGCGGTCGAGTAGACGCGCGCTGAGGATGTCCGCGGCGGTTCGCTCATGCGCCCACCCGGAGATCGTCGTCCCGAGCGGCAGCAGCGGGTCGTGCAGCAGCACGACCTCGCCGTCGGCAGTCAGGCAGCAGTCGGTTTCGAGCCCCTCGACCGGCTGGGCGAGCGAGCGCTCCAGCGCCTGACGTGACGAGTCCGGGCCGTACGCCCGGCCGAGCCGGTGGGCGATGATCGCTGGCATCAGATGAATCTCAGCCGGACGGCCCCGCGAGGCCGTTACCCGCCTGCTAACGGGTTGTGAACAAGCTGTGATCGCCCGGCCGATGGCGCTCAGGTACGCAGCCGCCCGACGATCCGGGGATGACCGTCGACGTTGACGATCTCCAGCTGAGCGGCGCCCACGAAGCCTGCGATCCGCGCCAGCCGCTCGAGCGCCGCTTTGCCGAAGCCCCAGTACACGAACTCGTCCCGCTCGTAGACCTCTCCGGGCTCCGACACGCGGATCGAGGGGGCGCCGCGATCGTCGTCCAGGCCATAGGTCTCGATCAGCACGGTCCCGCCGGGGGCGGTCACCGTGCGCAGCTGCTGCAGCAACCCCAGCGGGTTCTCGACCCGGTGCAGGATCCCGAAGCAGCACACCAGGTCGAACTGCTCCTCCAGGCGATCGAGCGCGAACGCGTCCATCCGCCGGTACTCCGCACGCGAGCCCAGCAACCGCTGGATCACGCGGAAGCCGGTGCCGCCCTCCAGCTTGATCCCCCAGCGGGCGGCGACCCACTGCCGGTACTGCTCGTTGTCGATCGCCAGCACTCGCGCAGCGCCACGGTGCTCGCACAGGAATGCGTAGAAGCCGTCGAACGTTCCCACGTCGAGCATCGTCTTGCCGGTCAAGTCGTCTGGAAGCCACGGCAGCCGGTAGCGGTGGTCACGCGCCGCTCCCGGCGTATAGATCGCGTGCTCGCGACCGAGCGCAAACGTGTGAAACCAGAACGGAACCGCCGCGACGGTCGCACGTGCGACCTCGGGGTCGGCGTCGATCGGCAGCAGCTCCGCCACCTTGCGCTCCGCCTCAGTGACCACGAACTCGCGCACGACGGAACCCTCCTTCGCCATCCACGTACCTCCATCTCGCTTCATGCTCAGTCGCCCTCGATCCAACCGCCCCCGCAGGCGACCGCCGGGAAGCTACAGAAACTCGTCGCCGATTCGCAACTGCGCCGGCTCACAGCTGCGCCGGCTCACAGCTGCGCCGGCTGGCAACGGCGATGACGTCTCGTGACCCCGCCGACGAGCCGCCCTCGTTTCTCAGTCGGCCCTTGACATCCGTTTTTGGCGTGCCAAAATAGAAACATGGAATCTGACTTACCAGATTCTCGATCCAGATCGGTCGAGGATTATGCGAAAGCGATCTTCATGCTCGAGTCTCACGCGAACAAGCCGGCGTCGAATGGCGCGCTCGCCGAG